>CAIYXE010000713.1 GCA_903930095.1 uncultured Hyphomicrobiales bacterium | reverse complement strand
TCCTCGACCGCGTCATAAATCGACTGGATCTCCTCGCCTGCGCGCTGAAGCTTCAGGCGCTCCGTCAGTTCAGCCCGCACCTCCTCGAGGCTCGACTGCTTCTCCGGCGTGATCTTCTGCGCCTTGAGAAGCACGGTGGCGAGTGCGCCCTTCACGGGTTCGCTGACCTTGCCTTCGGCAAGGCCGAAAGCCGCCTCGGCAATGGCGGCATCGATGAATTCCGTCTTCGCCTTGTCAGCGAAGGTTACATCCTGCTCGGTGAAGCCGAGCTCCTGGGCGAGCGCCATGAAATCCGTGCCCGCGGCAAGCTTCTGCTGCCCGGCCTGGGCTTCAGCGAGGCTGGGGAAGGAAATCTGCAGGATGGTGCGCTTCTCGGGCGTGAAGTAGTCGCGCTGGTATGTCTCGAAGCCCTTGGCGATGTCTTCCTCGGTCAGCGTCACCTTGTCGGCAATGTCGGCGGGTTCCACCTTCATCGCCGCGATCACCCGGTATTCGGGCGCGGTATAGGCGGCAGGGTTGGCCTCATATTCCTTCTTGATCTCGTCCTCGGCCGGTGCCGTTACTTCGCTGTCCTGCGCGGTGACGATGAAGTAGCGCGCATCGCGCTGCTCGGTGTCGAAGCGGTATTGCGCTTCGATCAGACCGCGGTTCACCGGCATCTCGGTGCTGGCCGTCGCCACCAGTGCCTCGCGCAGAAGCCTCTGGCGCTCGCCCGCGAAGAAGGCCTGCTCGCTGAGGCCATTCTGTTCCAGCACCCGCTTGAAGCGCTCGGCGTCGAACTTGCCGTCAGCGTTCTGGAAGCCGGGATTGAGCATCACCTCTTGCGCCAGATAGGTATCAGACACGCCCAGATTGAGCTTTCCCGCCTGATGGTCGAGCGCCGCCGACTGCAGCAGATTGTCGAGAATCGCCTTGTCGATGCCGAGGGCCCGTGCCTCTTCCGGCGTGATGCCGCGCCCGGTCTGGCGGGCATAGTTCTGGAGGTATTCGCGGAATGCGTTGCTGAACTGCTCGGGCGCGATCTGCTGCTCGCCGACGGTTGCCAGCGAGTCGGCGTTGCTGCCCCTGAATACGTCGGCAATTCCCCACACGCCGAAGCTCACGGCAAGAAGGCCGATCAGGACCTTCGCCACCCAGCCCTTGGCGGCATTGCGCATGGATTCCATCATGTGGAGTCGTCCCTTTCACGTTAGGCCCGGTTACGGGCGCGGCGCACTATAGGTAGGCCATCACCCCCTCGCAAGTGCGGTATGCGTCTGCTAAGAGGCTAATTTCAAGCACTTGGGGAGCGAAATAATGGCAAGTGAGGGGCCGCGGCCGCTGGTCGCCGGGAACTGGAAGATGAACGGCAGCGTGGCCATGCTGAAGGAGCCCCGCCTCCTCGCAGCCATGCTGAAGGATGTGAAGCTGAAGGCGGATGTCATGGTCTGTCCGCCTGCCGTCATCCTGCGGCGGGTGAAGTCCGTCCTCAAGGGCACGCGGATCAAGGTCGGCGGCCAGGACTGCCACTGGAACCCGCTGGGTGCCCACACCGGTGATATCTCCGCGGAGATGCTGAAGGAGGCGGGCTGCTCGGCCGTCATCGTCGGCCATTCCGAGCGCCGCACCAACCATGGCGAGACGGACGAGATAGTCGCCAGCAAGGCCAAGGCCGCGCAGCGCGCGGGCCTCGTCGCGATCATCTGCATCGGCGAGACCCTGGAGGAGCGCAAGGCGGGCAAGACGCTTGACGTCGTCGCCCGGCAACTGAAGGCCTCGCTCCCTGAAGGATCGACCGCCGCCAATACCGTGATCGCGTATGAACCGGTCTGGGCCATCGGCACCGGCCTCACGCCGACAACCGCCGAGGTGGCCGAGGTCCATGGCCTCATCCGCAAGGAGCTGGGCCAGCTCATGGGCGGGGAGGGGGGCCAGACCCGCATTCTCTACGGCGGCTCGGTCAAGGCGTCGAACGCGGCCGAACTCATGGGCCAGCCCCACGTCAACGGCGCGCTCGTCGGCGGCGCCAGCCTGAAGGCCGCTGATTTCCTCGGCATCATCAAGGTCTATACGTGATGAGCGAGATACCCACCCTCACCAAGCGCAGGCTGCAGGCGCAGGTCATCGGCCCCATCCATGCCGAGATGGTGGAACAGCTGGGCGAGGAGAAGGCCAATGCCATCCTCGATGCCGCCATCCGCAAGGCGGCGATCGCGGAGGGCCGGTACTTCGCGGAAAAGGCCGGAACCACCTCCATGGCCGATTTCATCAAGCTCTATGAGCTGTGGACGGCCGATGGCGCGCTCGAGATGAAGGTTCTGAAGGCGGATGACGAGACCTTCGATTTCGACATCACCCGCTGCCGCTATGCCGAAACCTACAAGGAGATGGGGCTGGGCAAGATCGGCCATCTCCTGTCCTGCAACCGGGATGGCACGTTCTGCCAGGGCTATGACCCGAACATCACGCTGGAGCGCAAGCAGACCATCATGGAGGGCGCGCCCTGCTGCACCTTCCGCTACCGCTACAAGGCGGGGGATCAGTAAAGGTTAGTCCTCGCCCCCACGCATGTGGGGGCGAGGGGGTTCATGGGACGTAGCCCTCGACCGCGATCACATTCGCGTCAATTTCTCTTCCAGCCCGGCAGACGGCAGGTCTTGCCCCAGTTTCGCCATGCTCCGCTTTGAGCCTCGCCCCCATTGAGGGAGCGCGACATGCGGGAGTTCATCCTGTCTGCCTTGCTTGTCTTCTGTTGGGCGGCACCCGCTGCCGCCCTCCAGAGCGACTGTCTCGCCATGGCCGGGGCAGAGCCCCGCGTGGTTCCAGCAGCCCTCAAGCCGGATGAAGTGAAGCTCACCTTCATCGGTCATGCGAGCTTCATCATCGAAAGCCCCGGCGGCACCCGGATCGTCACCGATTACGCGGGCTATTCCGCCGGAATCGTGCCGGACGGCGTCACCATGAACCGGGCGCATTCCACCCATTACACGGACTTCCCCGACCCCGCGATCAAGCACGTGCTGCGCGGCTGGAACCCGGAAGGCGACGGCCCCGCCGTCCATGACGTGGAGATCGGCGACATCCGGGTGAGGAACGTCACCACCGACATCCGCGGCGGCATGGCGGGCCGGATGAAGGACGGCAACTCGATCTTCATCTTCGAGGTCGCGGGCCTGTGCATCGGGCACCTTGGCCACCTGCACCATTTGCTGGGGGCTGAGCACCTTGGCATGATCGGCAGGCTGGACATCGTCATGGTGCCGGTCGATGGCGGCTACACCATGGGCCAGGCCGAGATGCTTGACGTGCTGAAGACGGTCAAGGCGCGCGTGGTGATCCCCATGCACTATTTCGGCCCGACGACGCTCAACCGCTTCATCGCCACGGTGAGCCAGGAATATGAGCTCGAAACCTCGACCACACCTGAGCGCATCTTCACCGCCGCCGGCCTGCCGGATGAGCCGAAGCTGCTGGTTCTGCCGGGGAATTGATGGCCTTGTTGATTGCGTCATCCCGGCCCTGAATAGCAGTCATCCCGGCAAAGGCCAGGATCCAGCTTCATTGCGGGCGGGAATTCTCAATCAGCTCATGTCCCGAGGGCTTGACCCCCGGGGGGGGCTTTTCCTGCCGCCGCCAGAAAAGATGCGCGGAACAAGTCCGCGCATGGTGAGCAGTTGGCATCGGCGAGAAGCTGGACCCCGGCCGGCGCCTGGGTGACGCACCTGAGGGATTGGAGAAGGGGGGCGTGCCCTTGCCCCCGCCGGTTGCCTTTCCCATATCAAACCGCTAAAGCGAGCCACAATTCAGCCAGTCAGCCCGGAATCCCATGGAAACCCTCGTTCTCGTCATTCACCTGATCATCGCCCTGGCCCTCATCGGCGTCGTGCTGCTGCAGCGTTCCGAGGGCGGCGCGCTCGGCATCGGCGGTGGCGGCAGCGGGGGAGGCGGCAGCCTGTTCTCGGCGCGCGGCGCTGGCAATGCGCTGACGCGGACCACCGCCTATCTTGCAGTCGCCTTTTTCTGCACCTCGATCGCGCTCACCGTGATCGCCACGCAGCGCGGCGGCGGCTCGGTGATCGACAATGTTGCGCCTCCCGCGGCAACCGGCGCCCAGCCGGCCCCGGCAGAAGGCTCCGGCACCGGCGGTTCCGTGCTGCCGCAGCTGGCGCCGGCGCCCACCACGCCGCAGGTTCCGGTCAACCAGTAAACCCCGCTGGTGCCTGAGTTATCCACAAAGCCCGGAAACCCCGTTTCCGGGCTTTAAATCATGACGTGAAGCCGATAGGGTGAAATTCCATGGCGCGATATATTTTCATCACCGGCGGCGTGGTTTCCTCTCTCGGCAAGGGGCTGGCATCGGCGGCACTCGGTGCTTTGCTGCAAGCGCGGGGCTTTTCCGTCAGGCTGCGCAAGCTCGACCCCTACCTGAACGTCGATCCGGGCACGATGAGCCCCTATCAGCACGGCGAGGTCTTCGTGACCGACGACGGTGCGGAGACCGACCTCGATCTTGGTCATTACGAGCGCTTCACCGGCCGCCACGCCAACCGCCAAGACAACATCACGACGGGGCGCATTTACCAGGAAATCATCGCCAAGGAACGGCGCGGCGATTTCCTCGGCGGCACGGTGCAGGTGATCCCGCATGTGACGGACGCCATCAAGGAGTTCATCCGCACCGGCAACGAGGGCTATGATTTCGTGCTGGTCGAGATCGGCGGCACGGTGGGCGACATCGAGGGCCTGCCCTTCTTCGAGGCGATCCGCCAGTTCGGCCAGGAGCAGCCGCGCGGGGATTGCCTCTACATCCATCTCACCCTGCTGCCCTTCATCCCCACGGCGGGCGAACTCAAGACCAAGCCCACCCAGCATTCGGTGAAGGAGCTGCGCTCGATCGGCATCCAGCCCGACATATTGCTCTGCCGTGCTGACCGTGAAATCCCGCTGAACGAGCGCCGCAAGATCGCGCTGTTCTGCAACGTGCGCCCCTCCGCCGTGATACAGGCGCTCGACGTCAAGTCGATCTATGACGTGCCCCGCTCCTACCACAGCGAGGGTCTCGACCAGGAAGTGCTGGATATCTTCGGCTTCAAGGATGTGAAGGAGCCCGACCTCTCGCAGTGGACCGAGATCATGCACCGCATCACCCAGCCCGAGGGTGAGGTGACCATCGCGGTGGTCGGCAAGTACACAGGTCTTCTCGACGCTTACAAGTCGCTGCAGGAGGCGCTCGTTCACGGCGGTATCGCCAACAAGGTGAAGGTGAAGCTGGAGTGGATCGAGTCCGAGGTCTTCGAGAAGGAAGACCCCGCACCCTATCTCGAGGGCGTGCACGGCATTCTCGTTCCAGGGGGCTTCGGGGAGCGGGGCTCGGAAGGCAAGATCAAGGCCGCCACCTTCGCCCGCACCCGCCATGTTCCCTATTTCGGCATCTGCTTCGGCATGCAGATGGCCTGCATCGAGGCGGCGCGCTCGCTCTGCGGCATCGAGAAGGCAAGCTCCACCGAATTCGGCGAGACGAAGGAACCGGTCGTCGGCACCATGACGGAGTGGATGAAAGGCAACGAGCTGGAGATCCGCAAGGCGGGCGGCGACCTCGGCGGCACCATGCGCCTTGGCGCCTATGATTCGACGCTCAAGCCCGGCAGCAAGATCGCGGAGATCTACGGCACCACCCGGATCACCGAGCGCCACCGCCACCGCTACGAGGTCAACACGCGCTACCGTGACCGCCTCGAGAAGGCAGGACTGAGCTTCGCGGGCATGTCGCCCGACGGGCTTCTGCCGGAAACGGTGGAATACCCCGATCACCCGTGGTTCATCGGCGTCCAGTATCATCCCGAGCTGAAGTCCAAACCGTTCGATCCGCATCCGCTGTTCAAATCCTTCATCGCGGCGGCGATCGAGCAGAGCCGGCTGGTCTAGCATGCGCGGCGTGAGGATTGCACTTGCGGCACTCTGCGCACTGCTCATTTCCCTGTCGGCGGCCGCCGCCTTCGACCAGGCCATTCTCGGCCAGAGCGACCGCGCGCTGCAGGATTTCCGCACCGACCTGAAGCGGCTTGAAGAGCTCCAGCGCCGTCCGGTGCTGAGCGAACGCGAGATGCTGGATATGCGGAGCGCCCTCGAGACGCTGAGGACCACCGCCGCAAAGCGCTCCGCTGACCTTGCAGGCCCGCTGGCCGAGGTGAACCAGCAGATCGCCTCGCTGGGCGCACCCCCCTCCGATGGCGCCAGCGAGGATGCGGGCGTCGCCAAAACACGATCAGACCTCACCGCCACGCGCGACCGGCTGCAGAGCCTCAAATCGCAGTTCGACGTGGTCGTGGTCGAAGCGGAGCAGAGCGCCGGCCGGGTCATCGCCCTGCAGCGTAACCAGTTCTTCGAACGCGTCTTCGACCGCAAGCGCTCGATCCTCAACCCGTCCCTGTGGTACGACACGGGCGTCGGCTTCGGCGGCCTGCTGTCGGCGCTGGGTCTCTTGTTCCGCAACTGGTGGACGGAGGTCGCCGCCTCAGGAAATCCCATCGGTCTCCTTCTGGTTCCGCTCTTCATCGTGCTTTTTGCCGGCGGCTACCGCATCATCAACCGCTGGGCCCAGCACTGGATGGAGGGTTACGCCAACCGCAGCCGCTCGATCGACGACATGTCGCGGCTGTGGCGGATCGTGCGGGGGCTGATCACCACGCTGGCGGCGCTGGCGATCCTGATCCTGCCGATCTGGCTGGCGCTCGATGCAAGCGGATACCTGACGCCCCGCATCCTCATGGTGTGGACGGCGCTGGTCTCATTGATTGCGGGCACAACCTTCGCCTATGTGCTGGCCCGCCAGGTGGCCTCGCCCGCCGCACCCGAGTGGCGGATCGTCGATCTTGACGACCGTTCCGCCTCGCGTTTCACGCTGCTGGCCGGCATCACCGCCGCTGTCGCGATCATGAACGCCCAGCTGGGCAAGATCGCCGGGGGGATGTTTCTTCCTGTCGGCTACACGGTCGGGCAATCAGCGGTGTTCGCATTCCTGCTGCTTAGCCTGCTCAGCCTCATCCTCCTGACCGTGAAGAACCAGGACGGTCTGCCCGACAAGGCGGGCAGGCGTGTCTATTTCGGCTGGGTTTCCTCGCTGACGCCCGTGATCTGGGTCATGATCATCCTCGGCTTCGGCGCGCTGCTGGGTGGCTATGTGGCGCTGGCGGATTACATTGCCCATCAGATGGCCAGGACTGCCATGGTCCTCGGCTTCCTCTTCATCCTCTACTACCTCTTCGATGCCGCGATCACCGCAAGCTTCGACCCGCAGAGCGGCTTTGGCGTTTTCCTCCGCCGCATCTCGGGGCTTGGCGAACGCGGCATCGAGCGGCTGGGCCTGATCGTCCGGACCGGCGTCGACCTCATTCTGCTCATCGCCGGCATTCCGCTGCTGGTGCTGCTGTGGACCCTCACCTGGGTTGATTTCGGCGGCTTCTACAACACACTGGCGATCGGCGTGAAGGTCGGCGAGATCACGATTTCGCCCGGCGTCGTGCTGACGATGCTCGTCATCCTGGCGGTTGGCGTGGTCGCCACCAAGCTGTTCAACCGCTGGCTCGCCCGCCGCATTCTCAGCGACACGCGAATGAACCGCGGTGTGCAGGATTCGATCCTCAAGGGTTCAACCTATGTCGGCTACTTCCTGGCAGGCGGGCTGGCACTTGGCGCCACGGGCATCGACTTTTCCAACCTCGCGCTCATTGCCGGCGCGCTGGGCATCGGCATCGGCCTCGGGCTGCAGTCCATCGTCAATAACTTCGTCTCAGGGCTGATCATCCTTGCGGAACGTCCGATCCGGGTGGGGGACTGGGTGTCGCTGCCGGCGGGTGAGGGGGTTGTCCGCCGCATCAATGTGCGCTCGACCGAGATCGAGACCTTCGATTCCTGCTCGATCATCCTGCCCAATTCGGCGCTCGTGACGGAGCCGGTGCGGAACTGGACGCACAACGACAACATGGGGCGCTTCATGGTGGCGGTAACGGTGAACTACAACAGCGATGCCGAAGCGGTGCGTGCGCTGCTTGTTGAATGCGCCCGCCGCCACGAGAAGGTGCTCTCCCAGCCCGAGCCCTTTGCCAACCTGGTGCGCTTCGGGCAGTCCGGCCTGGATTTCGAACTCAAGGCCCATGTGGCGGATATCCTCGAGGGATCCGGCGTCGCAAGCGACATCCGCTTCGACATTCTCAGGCAGTTCCGCGAAAAAGGCATTACCATCGCGCAGCCCGTTGGGGTAATGCAGTCGCCGAAACCATAGGACGGGCATGGACGCAGACCCCCAAGAGGCCACGCCGCTGAGCGGCCTCGACTATCTGAGGCAGCGCATCAAGGACTGGCATGGCTCAGCCATGGCGGAAACCATGAACATGCGGCTGATCGCAGTTGAAGAAGGGTCTGCAACCTTTGAGGGCTTCCCTTCGCCGCGCTACTACAATCCGCAGATGCGGCTTCATGGCGGCTATGCCGCGACACTCATCGATTCGGCCACCGGCTGCGCGGTACAGACCAAGCTTCCCGCAGGTGCGGGTTACGGCACCATCGAACTCAAGGTCAACTACGTCCGCAAGATCGACGCGGAAACGGGCCGGCTTCTCTGCACCGGCACCGTCATCCACGCCGGA
>CAIYXE010000712.1 GCA_903930095.1 uncultured Hyphomicrobiales bacterium | reverse complement strand
CGGCGTTGACCGCCGGAATCTCCTTCAGTGCCTGGATGCAGGCCTTCACGAAGAAGCTCATGAAGCCCAGCTTCACGCCGTGCTTCTTCTCGAACAGCTCCTTGTACTGGTTGCGCAACGCCATGGTCGCCGTCATGTCGACCTCGTTGAAGGTCGTGAGCATGGCAGCGGTGTTCTGCGCATCCTTCAGGCGGCGCGCGATGGTGAGGCGCAGGCGCGACATCTTCACACGCTCCTCGCGCGTGGCATCAGACGGCGCTGGAGCGGGTGCGGGTGCGGGGGCTGCGGGCTTCTCAAGGTGCGCGATCACGTCGCCCTTGGTGAGGCGCCCATCCTTGCCGGTGCCGGTGACGGATGAGGTATCGACCTTGTTCTCTTCCACCATCTTGCGCACGGCAGGCGAGAGCGGGGCTTCCGCCGCTTTCGCCGCGGGGGCAGGCGCCTCGGCCTTCTTCGGCGCTTCGGCGGCCTTGGGCGGAGCGGCACCTGCCGCACCTTCCTCGATCATGCCGAGAAGTGCGCCGACATTCACCGTGGTGCCGGGTGCGGCATCAATGGAGGAGAGCTTGCCGGAGGCGGGTGCGGGGACTTCCACCGTCACCTTGTCGGTTTCGAGTTCGACGAGCGGCTCATCCGCCTTCACCGCCTCGCCTGCCTGCCGGAACCACTTCGCAATCGTCGCCTCGGTGACCGATTCACCCAGAGCCGGAACGCGGATTTCCTTTGTCATCTTGTCTGTCCCTTCAAGCCTTGCTGCCAGAGAGCGCTTCGTCGAGGAATGTCTTCAGTTCCTTGAGGTGGCGGCTCATCAAGCCTGTTGCGGTGGAAGCGGAAGCAGCACGGCCCACATAGCGCGGGCGCGGGCTCTTCGCGCCGATGAAGTCGAGCACGCGTTCGATGTTGGGCTGCACGAAGCTCCAGGCGCCCATGTTGTAGGGCTCTTCCTGGCACCACACGAACTCCGCACCCTTGAAGCGCAACAGGATGTTGATCAGCGCCTTGTGCGGCCACGGATAGAGCTGCTCCACGCGGAGCAGATAGACATCATTGATGCCGCGCTTCTCGCGCTCCTCGTAGAGATCGTAATAGACCTTGCCGGAGCAGAGGATAACACGGCGGATCTTGTCATCTGCCGCGAGCTTGATCGCCTCGCCCGGGATCATCTCGGCGTCGTCCCACAGCAGGCGGTGGAAGGTGGTACCTTCGTCCATCATGGCGAGGGGAGAGGTTGCCCGTTTGTGGCGGAGCAGCGACTTCGGCGTCATGATGATGAGCGGCTTGCGGATGTCGCGCTTCAGCTGACGCCTGAGGATATGGAAATAGTTGGCGGGCGTGGTGCAGTTCGCCACCTGCATGTTGTCTTCCGCGCACATCTGCAGATAGCGCTCGAGCCTTGCGGAGGAGTGTTCCGGCCCCTGGCCCTCATAGCCATGCGGCAGCAGGCAGACGAGGCCGGACATGCGCAGCCACTTGCGCTCGCCGGACGAGATGAACTGGTCGAACACAACTTGCGCACCATTGGCGAAGTCGCCGAACTGGGCTTCCCAGATGGTGAGCGCATTGGGCTCCGCCAGCGAGTAGCCATATTCGAAGCCGAGCACGGCTTCCTCCGAGAGCATGGAGTTGATGGCGTCGATCTTGATCTGCTGGTCCTTCACCAGGTGATTGAGCGGCGTGTAGCGCTTCTCGTTCTCCTGGTCGACGAGCACGGCGTGGCGCTGCGAGAAGGTGCCGCGCTGCACGTCCTGGCCTGAAAGACGCACGGGAAAGCCATCGAGCAGCAGCGTGCCGAAGGCCAGATGTTCCGCCATCGCCCAGTCCAGCCCTGCGCCGTCCTCGATCATCTTGCGGCGCGCATCCAGCACGCGCTGCATGGTGCGGTGGACCTTGAAGGTCTTGGGGATCTTGGTCAGCTTGAGGCCGATGTCCTTGAGCTTCGCCACGGGAACACCGGTGTCGCCCTTGCGCGGCTCCTCATGGTCCTTCGCGGCCTTGAGGCCGGCCCAGCGGCCATCGAGCCAGTCGGCCTTGTTGGCCTTGTAGCCTTCAGCCGAGGTGAAGTTTTCGTCCAGCGTCTTGCGATAGGCGGCTTTCATCGCGTCGAGTTCGTCCTGTGAGAGGACGCCTTCTTCCATCAGGCGCTTGCCATAGAGGGTGACGACGGTGGGCTGCCCCGCGATGCGCTTGTACATCAGGGGCTGGGTGAAGGCGGGCTCGTCCGTTTCGTTGTGGCCGAAGCGGCGGTAGCAGAACATGTCGATGACGACGGGCTTCTTGAACTTCTGCCGGAACTCGGTAGCGATCTTCGCGGCATAGACGACGGACTCGGGGTCATCGCCGTTGCAATGGAAGATCGGCGACTCGATCATCTTGGCGACGTCCGACGGGTAGGGCGATGAGCGCGACCAGTGCGGGCTCGTCGTGAAACCGATCTGGTTGTTGACGATGAAATGGATGGAACCGCCGGAACGGTGGCCGCGAAGCCCCGAGAGGCCGAAGCATTCGGCCACCACGCCCTGGCCTGCGAAGGCGGCGTCGCCATGGATGAGCAGCGGCAGCACGGAGGTGCGCTCCTTGTCCTTCCGCTGGTCCTGCTTGGCGCGGGCCTTGCCCAGCACCACGGGATCGACGATTTCGAGGTGCGACGGGTTCGCCGTGAGCGAGAGATGCACCGTGTTGTTGTCGAAGGCGCGGTCGGACGAGGAGCCCAAGTGATACTTGACGTCGCCCGAGCCCTCGACCTCGTCGGGTGTCGAGGAGCCGCCCTTGAACTCATGGAAGATCGCCGAGAAGGGCTTGGACATGACATTGGCCAGCACGTTGAGACGGCCGCGATGCGCCATGCCGAAGACGATCTCCTTCAGGCCCAGCTGGCCGCCGCGCTTGATGATCTGCTCGAGCGCGGGGATCATCGACTCGCCGCCGTCCAGGCCGAAGCGCTTCGTGCCGGTGTATTTCACGTTCAGGAACTGCTCGAAGCCTTCACCCTCGATCAGCTTGTTGAGGATGTCCTTCTTGCCATTGGCAGTGAAGCTGATGGACTTGTCCGCACCCTCGATGCGCTCCTGGATCCAGGCCTTCTGCTCGGGGTCCGAGATGTGCATGAACTCGACGCCCAGCGTGCCGCAATAGGTGCGCTTCAGGATGTCGGTGATCTGGCGGATGGTGGCGTGCTCGAGGCCCAGCACCTTGTCGAGGAAGATGGGCCTGTCCATGTCGGATTCGGTGAAGCCGTAGGAAGCGGGGTCAAGCTCCGGATGGCTGCCGGGCTCCTTGAGCTTCAGCGGGTCGAGATCGGCTGCAAGGTGGCCGCGCATGCGGTAGGCGCGGATCATCATCAGCGCACGGACGGAATCCATGGTAGCCTTGCGCACGTCTTCCGCGGAGAGTCCGGGAGCCCTGGCTTCGGGTGCCCCGCCCTTGGCGGGCTTGGCCGCCGGGGCTGCGGGCCAGTTGCCGTCAAGCGCCGAGACGAGTTCGCCCGATTCCGCCAGCGGCCAGTCCTTGCGGGCCCAGGAGGGGCCCGTCACCTTCGCCTGGCTGTCTTCCAGCCCGGCAAAGAATTGCCGCCAGTGGATGTCCACGGCGGCGGGGTTCTCGAGGTACCTGGCGTAGACCTGCTCGATGTACTGGGCGTTGCCGCCATAGAGGAAGGAGGTTTGCTCGAAAGCTGTGGTGAGATCAGTCTTGTTCATCCCATTGTCCTCATGAGTGTCCTCTCCCGCAAAGCGGGAGAGGAAAGGGGCCCGTCGCGCGAGCGGCGGGATAGGTGAGGGGCGCTGGGTTCGGAGCTTGCGGTCCCTCACCTTCCCCATGCTGCGCATGGGGCCCCTTCCTCTCCCGCGGGGCGGGAGAGGACGAGGAGGCAAAGGTTACGGTGTGCTCTCCAACCATCATCCCTTCAGCTTCTTCACCAGTGTCTTGCCCAGCAATGCAGGCGAATCCGCAACGGCGATCCCGGCGCGCTTCATGGCGTCGATCTTGGATTCAGCACCACCCTTGCCGCCGGAGATGATGGCGCCGGCATGGCCCATGCGGCGGCCGGGAGGTGCGGTGCGGCCGGCGATGAAGCCCGCCATGGGCTTCTTGCGCTTGGACTTCGCGATGAACTCCGCTGCGTCTTCTTCCGCCGAGCCGCCGATTTCGCCGATCATGATGATCGATTCCGTCGCGTCGTCGGCGAGGAACATCTCCAGCATGTCGATGAATTCGGTGCCCTTGACGGGGTCGCCGCCAATGCCGACGGCGGTGGTCTGGCCCAAGCCTTCCTGCGTTGTCTGGAACACGGCTTCATAGGTCAGCGTGCCGGAGCGCGAGACGATGCCGACAGTGCCTTGTCTGAAGATGTTGCCCGGCATGATGCCGATCTTGCACTCATTGGGCGTCAGGACACCCGGGCAGTTGGGCCCGATGAGGCGGGACTTGCTCCCTGACAGCGCGCGCTTCACCTTCACCATGTCCATCACCGGGATTCCCTCGGTGATGCAGACGATGAGCGGGATCTCCGCGTCGATGGCCTCGAGGATCGCATCTGCCGCAAACGGCGGCG
>CAIYXE010000711.1 GCA_903930095.1 uncultured Hyphomicrobiales bacterium | reverse complement strand
CGCGGCGAGCTTCTGGCCGAGGGCTGCATCGACCTCATCGAACACGGCGCGCGCGGCTGCGAAATTCTCAGCAAGGCTCTTGCCCATGCCGACCGCCTGGCTGCCCTGGCCCGGAAACACGAAGGCCGTTGTCATCATCACTTCCCCGCCTGATTCTTGCGCTGTGGGTGACAAACATGCGCGGGCCCGCGAGTCAAGGTTGACCGCTTCCCGGGGATCGGTCTTACTTGTCCCATGCAGTCCCCCATTTACACAGCTGACGAGTTCGAACAGGCCAGCCGCATCGTCTATGCCGCCATGCCGCCCACCCCGCAATACGCCTGGCCGCTGCTGAAGCAGGCCACGGGCTGCGAGACCTGGGTGAAGCACGAGAACCACACGCCCACCGGCGCCTTCAAGGTCAGGGGCGGCCTTGTGCACATGAAGCTCCGCAAGGAGCGGGGCGAAACCAATGGCGTGATCACCGCGACGCGCGGCAACCACGGCCAGTCCATCCCCTTCGCCGCTTCCCGCGCCGGCATCAGCTCCACCGTCGTCTGCCCCATCGGCAATTCGCCCGAGAAGAACGCCGCCATGCGGGCGCTGGGTGCTGAACTGATCGAGACCGGCCACGACTTCGACGCGGCGCGCGAAACGGCAATGGAGATCGCGAAGGAACGCGGCCTCGACTTCATCGCCTCGTTCGGAAAAGAGCTGGTGATGGGTGTGACGACCTATGCCCATGAGCTGTTCCGGGCTTCCGGAGAACTCGATGCCGTCTATGTGCCGGTCGGCATGGGCTCCGGCATTGTCGGCACCATCGCAGCGCGCGACATGCTGGGGCTGAGGACGAAGGTGGTGGGCGTGGTGGCCGAGGGCGCGAATGCCATTGCGCTGTCATTCGCGGCGGGGCAGCCCGTCTCCACCAACGCGGCCTCGACCTTCGCCGACGGCATGGCGGTGCGGGTTGTCAACCCGCAGGCCTTCGCGCACATCCAGCGCGGCGCAGACCGCATCGTGACGGTGAACGACGATGAGATCGCGGAGGCCGTGCGGCTCTACTTCCGCTGCTGCCACACCATCGCGGAAGGCGCAGGTGCCGCCCCGCTCGCCGCCCTGATGAAGGAGCGCGCCGCGATGAAGGGCCAGCGCGTGGGCGTGATCCTGTCTGGCGGCAACATTGACATGCCGAAATTTGCCGAGGTGCTGGAGGGCAGGACGCCACAGGCGTAACGCTTCGTCACGCGGCGAAGGCCGGATGAGGGCCCCTTCGCCTCACAGTGACACCGACAACCCGCCATCCACCGCCAGCACGTGGCCGTTCACATAGGCGGCGGCGTCGGAGGCGAGGAACACCGCTGCGCCGCCCAGCTCCTCGGGCTTTGCCCAGCGGCCCGCAGGCGTGCGGGATTCGACCCAGGCGGTGAAGGCCTTGTCTTCCAGAAGCGCCGTGTTGAGTTCCGTTGCGAAATATCCCGGCGCCAGCGCATTCACCGTGATGCCCTGCCGCCCGAGCTCTGCCGCCATCGATCTGGTGAGGCCGTGAAGGCCCGCCTTGGCCGCCACATAGGCGTGGATCGTCGGGCGGCCGAGGATGGCCGCAATCGAGCCGGTGTTGATGATGCGGCCGAACCTGTTGGGCAGCATCAGCCGCACGGCATCACGCGCCAGCCGGAAGCAGGATGAGAGGTTCACGGATATCACCCGGTCGAAGTCCTCGTCCTCCCACTCGGTGAGGGGCCTGCGGTGCTGGATGCCTGCGTTGTTGACCAGAATGTCAAGCTTGCCGTGGCGCGCCGCGATGTCTTCCAGCGCGGCGCGGGCGCGCTTGGCATCAGTCACATCGAAGGCCATCGCCTCTGCGCCGATCTTGGCGGCAGCCGCCGCGAGCTCTTCTGCGTTGCGTGCGTTGACGACCACCGTCGCGCCATTCTCCGCCAGTGCCTTCGCCATGGCGAAGCCAAGCCCGCGCGAGGCGCCGGTGACGAGGGCAGTGCGCCCCTTGAGCGAGAACATGCTGCTCATGTCACTTCTTCACGCCATTGACCTGCATCATCATGTCGATGAGGCGGGGAAGGAAGCGGTCGCCGTAGCCCATGTTGTCGGCCATCACGGTGATCTGGTGCGCGGTCTCCGCGAGGAAGGAGGCGACCGGCATCTGCTCCGTCATGTTGGTATAGTAGCGCAGGTCCTTCCGCGCATTGCGGATGGCGAACTGCGCGGCACTGTCGTCATCCGACAATGGGACGTTGATGAGGCGGCCGAACATCACGGAGGCCGCTCCACCGGCCATGACGATGTCCCTCAGTGCCTTCATGTCCACGCCCGCCTTGGCGGCGACCGTGATCGCTTCCGCCGCCACCGCCGCATGGCAGATCGACAGGAAGTTGTTGATGAGCTTCAGCTGGTGCGCCGCGCCCACGGAACCGGCATGGACGATGGTGTCGGCGAAGCATTCGAGCACGGGGCGGATGCGCGCGATCACCTCATCGGGCCCGCCCGTCATCAGGCCGAGCTTTCCGGCGGCGGCCTCCTTCGGGGTGCGCGTCATCGGCGTGTCGACGAAGTGGCCGCCCTTGGCCTCGACGTCGGCGGCAATCTTCACCGTCGAATGCGGTTCGGCGGTGGAGCAATCAGCGATGACGAGGCCCTCGCGCACCGCACCCATGAGGCCGTACTCGCCATAGACGATCTGCTCGATCTGCGGCGTGCCGGTGACGCAGAGGATCACCATGTCGCACTCCTTGGCAACACTCAGCGGGTTGTTGCGCTCCACTGCGCCCTTCGAGACGAGGTCATCGACCGGGGCGCGGTTGCGGTGGGCCATCACCGTGAGGGAATAGCCCTTCTCCAGTATGTTCTTGCCGATGCCGTGGCCCATGAGGCCGGCACCGATGAGGCCGACGCGCTTGATCGTCATGTTGTTTCTTCTCCCACTGAAATCAGAGCCGTGAACTTATCCTGCTCCAGAACGTGGAGCCTGTCTTCCGTCTTCTTCGCGAAACCGAGCCTGGCGTAGAAGCGCTGTGCGGAGGCGTTCGTCTCGTCCACCTCGAGCTTGATGAATTCAGCACCCCGCCTCGCGAAGCGCCGGGCAGAGCAGCCCAGCAGCTTGAGGCCGATGTTTCGGCCGCGCGCCTCCGGCCGGACGAAGAGATCGACGACATAGAGCCCGGGCGCTCCGCGCCAGGTTGAAAATGTCATGAGCCCGAGACAGGCGCCGATCAGGCGCCCGCCCTCCTCGGCCACGACGACGTCGATGAGGTCGCCCGCGCGCGCCAGCTTCTCGCCCGTGAGCCTTGGGACGAAATCCGTGCCGATGTGCTCCGCCAGCCCGCGCACCATCTCCGCCACGGCATCCGCCTCATCCGGCCGCATGGGGCGGAGCGCGACACTCATGCGAGGAGGCCCTTCAGCAGGGAGGCGAGGTTGAGGCCAAGGCTGGGCGAGGGGTAGCCTCCTTCCTGAACGGCCAGGGTGGGAAGACCGAGGGCTGCGATCTGCCGTCCGATCTGCTCGAACTCCGCCGTGGCGATGGCGAAGCCCTGAAAGGGATCGTCGACTGCGATGTCGAGGCCAGTGGCGAGCACCAGGACGTCCGGCGCGAAGGCGGCGATGCGGGCGAGTGCGGTGTCGAGCGCGGCGCAATAGGGCTTGATGGAGGTGCCGCGCTCCAGCGGCAGGTTAAGGTTGAAGCCTTCGCCCGCGCCGCGGCCTGTCTCCTCGGCATAGCCCCAGAAGAAGGGGTAGAAGCGCTTGGGGTGCGCGTGGATCGAGACGGTGAGCACGTCCGCGCGGTCATAGAAGATCGCCTCCGTGCCGTTGCCGTGGTGGACGTCGATGTCGAGGATGGCGGTGCGCTTGCCGGCCGTGGTGAGCAGCGCGGCGGCGATGGCTGTGTTGTTGAGGTAGCAGAAGCCCGCCGCCATGTCGGCCGCGGCATGGTGCCCGGGCGGCCGGCACAGCGCGTAAACCATCCGCTCGCCCGCGAGCAGCAGCTGCGCGCCGTGGGCGGCGGTGGCCGCGCTGGCGCGGGCCGACTCCCAGGTCTTGGGCGTGACGGGGCAGGACCGGTCGCCCAGGTGCCAGCCGCACTGGCCCACCACGCTGTCGGGATAGGACGGCGGCGGAAGCGTGCTGCGCCCCAGGGCGAAGACGTTGGGCTGCGGCGTTTCGGACGCGTCCGGCAGCCTCTGCCAGCGTTCCCGCAGGGTGGACAGGAACTGGATGTAGCGCCGGTCATGCACCAGGGCGATTGTGTCTCCGAAGATGTCGGGCGGCGCCACGACGGGCCCGCCGATCCGCCGCACGCCATCCAGCAGCATGTCGATCCGCTCCGGCACTTCCGGTATGGGCTGCGGCTTGCCCGACACGATGAATTCACGCGGCGCATGGGAGCGTTGCAGGTCGTCGAAGACAGTGATCACCGGTTTGCCGTGCCTCTCATTTGGGTGTTAGGAGTCTGGGCGACCGTTCCAGCCAACGCAAGGTGTCATGCCGATGTCCTCCTCAACAGCGCTTCCCCAGCATATTCACGCGACCGGCGACCTTCCGAAAGTGGCCTGGGCGAAGGGCAGCTATGTCTATGACGT
>CAIYXE010000710.1 GCA_903930095.1 uncultured Hyphomicrobiales bacterium | reverse complement strand
GAGCCGGATGAACTGTCCTACAAGGTCCCCGTCTCCACCGCCAACGGGACCGTCATGGCCGCACGCGTGAGCATCGACTCGATCGAGATCGACGGGATTTTTGTGGACGAGGTCGAAGGCATGGTGCTCCCCGAGGGCGCCTTGTCAGGGTCTCTGCTGGGCAACAGCTTCCTGCGGAGGCTGCACAGCTACGAAGTCATGGACGGCATTCTCCTTCTTCGCAACTAGCCGCTTTTGAGCTATCGAACGGCGTTTCCGGCCTGAACCGCGGCCGGGCCCGTCCCTATGTTCGTGACCATGAACGCGATGAATCAGCCCGCCATCGAGACGCCCTGCATCAAGATCTGCGTCGTCGATCCGGAAACCGGCTTCTGCATCGGCTGCGGCCGCACGCGCACCGAGATCGGCGGCTGGCTGGGGCTATCGCCTGAGCAGCGCCGGGGCGTGATGGCGGAGCTTCCGGAACGCGTGGAAGGCCTGACCCGGCGCAAGAGCCGCCGCGGCGGCCGTGCGGGCCGCCTCCAGGCCCTGAACGGCGGCTGAGCCGCAACCGAGGGCGTCACTCGGCGGCGATGGCCTGCGGCTTCAGGCGCGAGGCCACCTGCTCAACCGCCTTGTCGAGCACCTCGAGCCCTGCACCCGGCCGCGAGGCCTCCTCAGAGAGCACGCGCCGCCACAGCCTGCCGCCCGGCAGGCCATGGAACAGGCCCAGCATGTGGCGGGTGATGTTCTGCAGCCAGACGCCCTTCGCCAGTTGCTCCGCCACATAGGGCTTCATGCGCGCGACGATCTCGATCGGGCTCACCTCCTCCGCTGCCGCGCCGAAGAAGCGATGATCGACCTCATGAAGCAGCCAGGGGGTATTGTAGGCCGCACGGCCCAGCATGACGCCATCGACATGCTTCAGCTGTTCCTCGGCCTCCTCGAGGCTGCCGATGCCGCCGTTGATCACCACGGTGAGCTCCGGATGGCGCTGCTTGAGGCGGTGAACCCGCCCATAGTTCAGCGGTGGAACCTCGCGGTTCTCCTTCGGTGACAGCCCCTTGAGCCAGGCCTTCCGGGCATGGACGATGAAGGTGGAAACGCCAGCCTGCATGACCGTCTCGACAAAGCGGGTGAAGTCCTCCTCCTCGTCCTGGTCGTCGATGCCGATACGGCACTTGACGGTGACGGGCAGGCGCACGGCATTGCGCATCGCGCCCAGGCAGTCACGCACCAGCTCCGGTTCAGCCATCAGGCAGGCGCCGAAGCGGCCGTTCTGCACCCTGTCCGACGGGCAGCCGACATTGAGGTTGATCTCGGCATAGCCGTAATCCTCGCCCCACTTCGCCGCTTCAGCCAGAAGCCCCGGCTCGCTGCCGCCGATTTGCAGTGCAACCGGTTGCTCAGCCGGGCTGAGCCCCAGGAGCCGCTCCCGGTCGCCATGGCGGATCGCCAGCGCCGTGACCATCTCGCTATAGAGCAGCGCATGCCGCGTGAGTTGACGGTGGAACATCCGGCAATGCCGGTCGGTCCAGTCCATCATGGGGGCTACGCAAAATCGGTGGGGCTTGAGATCGTTCATTTAATCCAGATTATTCATACGCATAAGTGCGATCTGATGGCGGCGGGCGGCGGCTCGAAACCTTCGAAACTGCGCTCATCGCCGTCTCCACTGCAAAAAACTGCAAACCGAAGGCCTCAATTGCAAAAGGGGCCGACGCAGTATGCAAATACATATGCAAAAGCGGCTTTGATGGGCTCGATACTCAAGTCGTCGTCCGGCGCTTTTGTGGCGCAGGTCAACATCGGTGGCAAGCGCCGTTCCAAGTCCTTCGAAACCAAGGTGCTGGCGCAGCGCGCTCGATCCACCAAGAAGCAGCCGCCACCGATGCAGGCAAGCGCCGGCGGGCCGGATGTCGCCCTCTTACACTGCTTCATGGAGGAACGCCGCGCCATGGGCGCAGGGCCGTCGACCATCGGGCAGGACATGACTTATATCGGCACTATCATGCGCAGCGCAGGTCCGGTCGAGGGCGTGCCAGTGGCTGCGGCCCTCAATGCCCTCACGGCGGCGAGGAAGGCGATGACGGCATCAGGCGCCATCAGCCACTCGCAAGAGCGCACGCGCGGGCCGACCGGCAAAGAGCAAATCACGCTGCGCGATTTCTGGGCGAAGCGGCGGCGCGGCATTCCCATTTGGACGTTGACGACCTTCGCTATCGCCACGGCGATACGCCTGTCTGAGATCACCGGGCTGCGCTGGAGAGCGATTATCATCCGCGAACGGTAGCCTCCTCGCAGCAAGGAGAGCAACGACCAGACACAGACACTCCTCATGGGCCATGTGCTGATTGACGGCGTGCCACTGCTGCGCTGGGCTTTTTTGTTCATTTCGGGAAGGCGGCTCACAAGGACAGGAGATGAGCAAGGCCATATTCGTGGACCTGCTCGGCATGCAGAAGCAACGGCGCGCACCAAGGCATTTGTCAAGGAGGCGATCGTAGAGCCGGATGAATTTCAGCGGATAATTCAATCAGGGATATATTCTTATGCGAACAACTTTTTCGGCCGGTTGTGATATTTTTTCAACCCTTTGATCGTCGAACCCGGCTATCTTTTGGTGTGTACATCAAAATGGAGTTGCCAATGAAATCTGCCATTCTCGGTTCCACCCTGCTCGTCATGCTCGCCGGAGTTGCCAATGCCGCCGACATCGTCGACGCGCCCGCCTCGGACTGGACGGGCATCTATGCAGGCGTGTTCGGCGGCTATGCATGGGGCTCTGCCGACCTGAGCTCAACGACGAATGCCGAAGACCTATCGATCCCTTCTCAGGCCATCCCCTATTCCTTCGGCGCAGATGGCGACCTGGAAGGCTGGCTCGGTGGCGCTCAGGTGGGTTACGACTATGACTTCGGCAGTGGCTTCGTTCTCGGCGCGGTTGCCGATTGGGCAATCACGGGCCTCGAAACAGATGCAGCATGCCTTGAGGACTTTGGCCGCGAGGATTGCAACGACCCCGATCCGTTCCATACCGAGGGCAATGCCTCAATGGATTGGCTCGCGACGTTCCGCGCGCGCGCAGGTTTCACCGCGGGTGATGCGCTGATCTACGCAACGGGCGGCCTTGCGGTTGCCAATGTCGAGGTCAGCATCGACAACCTGGGGTTCAACGGTGACAATTACTCCGACTCCGACACGCTCACCGGCTGGACCGCTGGCGCCGGCATCGAGTACCGGCTTACAGAGAATGTCTCGCTAGGTGCCGAGTATCTTTATGTTGATCTGGGCTCTGTCGAGACCAATTACGAATTGCAGACTCAGGGGCCGGTTGTCGATATCAACTCTGAAACTGATTTTACGATGAACATCGTCAAGGCCTCGCTCAACTACCGCTTCTAATCGCTCCAAGCGAACGAAAAGGCCCGGCAGCGATGCCGGGCCTTTTTTCATTGGCGCGGCGGTGGCAACTGGCAGCCCCCCAGCGGTTCTTCACATCGTCCTCGACGATGCGATGGCGGCCTTGCGCAGCCATGTTCGATGCGATGGTGGACCGGGCACGCCGGCACCGACTAGGCCATCAGCCCTTGCATCCCGGCATGTGGCCTGCCGTGTCACGCTCAGCACGCCGGGAGGGCTTCAGGCGCCGGCTCCGCGTCCGAACCGGCAATCTGCTTGATCTGCGATACACGGCGCCTGTGGTGCCGCGAGACGGCGAAAGCCCAAGCGCTGAGGGAGGCGGCCAGCGCGACAATGCCGCCTGCGCTCGCCCCTCACTGCAACCAGATGTATTGTTTATCAACCGAAACTGGACAGATTGCGCATTCTGGCACAATCTTCTCGGCAGTCTCTTTGGCAAACACACGGAGAACAGGGCATTGGGCGAGGAAGCCTCAAGGCTGGCCATGCGGAACATGGGCTGGCTCGCAAATCAGCCGGATTGGCTGAAGGAAGAACTCCTGGCCTGCTCGCGGCTGCGCCAGTTTTCACGCGGCCAATACGCCTACCACTTCGAGGATGGGCCGGGCGGCATGTATGGCGTTGCCAACGGTTCCTTCGGGGTGCTGGTCCCCTCGGGCGGGGAAATGATCATGTGCCATGTCATGGGTCCGGGCGCATGGTTCGGCTGGGGCCCGATCCTGACGGGCGGCCAGCGCAGCCTGAGCTTCCGTGCGGTAGAAGAAAGCCGCGCGCTCTATGTGAGCCTCTCGGACCTCGGGACGATCGGCGCCCGCAATCCAGACCTTTACCGCCTCCTCGGCGCGCTGGGCGAGGCCAGCATGAACGCCATGACGGCGCGCGCCGTCGGCGACCTGCTGATCCCGTCCTGCGAGCGGCGGATCGCTGCCGTCCTCGCGCGGCTCGGCAGCGAAGCCACGGGCAAGCCACCGGCCACGCTGCGCCTGGCGCAATCCGTGCTGGGACAGATGAGCAACGCCTCGCGCGTTCGCGTTAACCGCGCCCTGCGGGAGTTCGAGAGTGCGGGATGGGTCTCCGTCCGATACCAGTCGATCCGCGTCACGGACGTGGCGTCGCTCGAAGCCTTTGCACGGCGCGAGGCCTGACCGGTCAGTACATCGCCTTGATGTCGGTGAGCTCCCGCGCGAGGCCCGCCTCGTCACGCCGCGCAATCAGCTGGGCGATGGCGGGCAGCCGGGGGCCGATCAGCGCGCCGGTGACGGAGAAGAACTCATCCTCGTCGATTGCCTGGGCGGGGCGTCCTTCCTCCGCAAACATCAGCGCCACGCAGGCGATGGCGTTCACCGCCACATTGGGCTCCACCTGCGCCATGAACCGGTTGCGCTCCGCCACCTTGCCGATCCGCGCCACGGGGCCCTGCTCCACCAGCGCGATGAGGATGCGCGCCAACATGCCGTTTTCAGGCACTTCCTCGTCCGCCCTCGGCGCGAGGCTGCGGCGGGCGGCATCCACCCGATGCTCAAGGATCAAATAGGGCGGGGCCGAATAGCGCCCTGCAATGTGGATCGCGGCGCGGAAGAAATAGGCATTGAAGGTTGGGTTGTGGATCAGGCTGTCCTCGCGGATGCCGCGGGCCACCTCATGCATGATGCCGGGGGTAAAGGGCGAGGGCAGCTTGCGCCAGCTGGGCAGGAACAGGGCGATCGAGACGTTTGCCCCCCAGTTCATCAGCCGGTCGACAAGGCGCGCGCCCCGCGCGACGAGGCGCGAGAGGAAGGGCAGGCGCACGGGCGATCCCGGTGCCGAACGGTCGGCGTTCGACAGGTCTCGCACGTAGAACTGGGTGGCCCTCAACCCGTCGCGCACGCCGGCTGCGGCGCACACGGCATGGGCGGCAAGGGGGATGGCGGCGTTACGCGAAGCGCTGGTCATGGGCCCATATCAGCCCGTTGGACCCGCCGCCGTCAAGTTATCCTATGTCGCGCGGGAGGCGTTGCGGATCTCGGTAAGGCTCCGCCCCGGTGTGATGGCCTCGGGGTCGATCAGGCAATGGATGATCGCGGCCCTGCCGCTCTGCCGCGCGCGCTCCAGCGCCGGGCCGAAATCCGCCGTCACGGTGACGGTCTCGCCATGCCCGCCATAGGACCGGGCAAGAGCGGCGAAGTCTGGATTGCGCAGCGAGGTGGCCGAGACGCGGCCCGGATACTCGCGTTCCTGGTGCATGCGGATCGTGCCGTACATGCCGTTGTCGACCACCACCACGATGATGGGCAAATCATACTGCATGGCGGTGGCGAATTCCTGCCCGTTCATCAGGAAGCAGCCGTCCCCCGCGAAGGCGATGACCTCACGCCCCGGCTGAAGCGCCTTTGCGGCAACCGCCGCCGGGACGCCATAGCCCATGGTGCCTGACGTCGGCGCAAGCTGCGAGGCAAAGCTGCGGAAGGGCCAGAACCTGTGCACCCATGTGGCGTAGTTGCCCGCGCCGTTGCAGTAGACGGTGTCAGCGGGCATCGCCGCCCGGAGATGCGCCATGACGCCGGCCATCTGGAGGTCTCCGGCGGTCCTGACGCGCGAGGGGTCGCTCCAGGCGAGATAATCGTCATGCGCCGCCTCGGCACTGCCGGCCCAGGCCACGGCATTGGGCCGCGGCAGCGCGGCAGCGGCGGCGGCGAAGGCATGCGGTGCGGCGAGAATGCCAAGGCCGGTGCGATAGACCTTGTTCAACTCCTCCGCACCTGGATGAACATGGACGAGCCTCGACCCGTCGCCCGGAATGTCGAGAAGAGTATAGCTCTGTGACGGCATTTCAGAGAGGCGCCCCCCGGCCAGCAGCACGAGGTCTGCTTGCCTGACGCGCTGAAGCAGCTTCGGATTAGGCCCGATGCCAAGGTCGCCCGCGAAATTCGGATGATCCGCCGGGAACAGCATCTGACGGCGGAAGCTGACGGCGACGGGAAGCTGGAAGTTCTCGGCGAAGCGAACGAGGTCATTCACGCCCTGCTCGCTCCAGCCCGCGCCGCCCGCCAGAAGGATGGGGTTCCGGGCAGCCAGAAGGCGGCGCTGCAGCGCCTCCATGTCAGCCGCACCCGGCTTCATGACGGCGGGCGAGAAGGCCGGCGCATCCTGAGCTTCCGCCGTCTCGGTGAGCATGTCCTCCGGAAGGGCGATCACCACGGGTCCGGGGCGGCCCTGGGTTGCCACGTGGAAGGCGCGGCTGACGATTTCGGGGATGCGATCGGCCCGGTCGAT
>CAIYXE010000709.1 GCA_903930095.1 uncultured Hyphomicrobiales bacterium | reverse complement strand
TGCGGGGAGCCCTGATGCCGAGCACCAGCTGCTGCGGCATGCGATTGCGCTCGCCATCGACGAGATTGCCGCATTGATGGCGCGTGTCGAGGGCGAGGCGCAGGACATGCTGGCCTTCCAGCTTGCCATGCTGGAGGACGACGTTCTCTCCGCCCCGGCATTCTCCGCAATCGAGTCTGGTGCCGGCGCGCACATCGCCTGGATGGATGCGCTGAATGGCGAGATCGCGGGTTATGAGGCCTCCGAGGACGACTATTTCCGGGCGCGCGCGGCCGACATGACCGACATGCGCGACCGCGTGCTGCGCCAT
Source organism: uncultured Hyphomicrobiales bacterium (assembly GCA_903930095.1). GTDB lineage: Bacteria > Pseudomonadota > Alphaproteobacteria > Rhizobiales > Aestuariivirgaceae > Aestuariivirga. Next base: position 2,328 of record CAIYXE010000709.1, on the reverse strand, counting down.
GTGACGGGCGAAGCGGAGGAGGCCGCCGCGGCGGGGGCCATTTTGGCGGGAGACGACATCGGGCCCACCGCCTTCCTGGAAACCGACTGGAGCAGCGGCGGGGCCATCGCGCTCGCCCGCGGCAGCACGACGAGCCATGTGGCGATGCTGGCGCGGGCGCGCGGCATTCCCATGGTGGTGGGCCTCGGCACGGCGGGCTTCATGGCGGCGCGGACACTGATCGTCGATGGCGGCAGCGGCAGGGTGACTGCGGAGCCCGGCGCAGCCGAGCAGCAGGCCTATCACACGGAGCTGGCCGCGCTGGCCGAGAGCCGCGCCGCGGCGGAGCAGTTCCGCTTCAGGCCCGCGCGGCGGAAGTCCGGTGCGCCCATCGAGGTGCTCATCAACGTCGCCGGGGTGGAGGAGCTGGACCAGATCGATGCCGCCTGCTGCGATGGCATCGGCCTCATGCGCTCGGAGTTCCTGTTCCGCGACGGCGCGCCGCTTCCCGACGAGGACACGCAGTACCGCGCCTACAGCCGCTTCCTCGCCTGGGCGGATGGCAGGCCCGTCACCATCCGGACGCTGGACATCGGCGGCGACAAGCCGGTGCGCGGGCTGACGCCCGAGGGCGAGTCAAACCCGTTCCTCGGCCTGCGCGGCGTGCGGCTGACGCTGGCGCATGAGGAGGTGTTCCGCACCCAGCTGAGGGCGCTGGCGCGGGCCGCCGTCCATGGGCCGCTCAAGGTCATGATCCCCATGGTGACGGTGCCGGAGGAAATCACCCGGACGGCCGATCTCTTCGAGGCCTGCCGTGCCGACCTCGCCGAACGCGGCGTGCCGGTGAAGGCGCCACCGCTCGGCATCATGGTGGAGGTGCCGGCGGTTGCCATCGCGCCGGATATGTTCCGCGCGGCGGACTTCCTCTCCATCGGGTCAAACGACCTGACGCAATATGTGACGGCGTCCTCGCGCGATGACGCGCGGGTCGCGGCGCTGAACGATCCGGCACATCCCGCCGTCCTGCGCCTCATCGAATCCGTGGCGCGCCATGGCCGCGAGACGGGAACCCCCGTCAGCCTGTGCGGCGACATGGCGAGCGAACCGCGCCACATCGCGGCCCTTCTCGCCGCGGGCATCACGTCGCTTTCGGTGGCGCCGGCACGGATCGCCGCCGTCAAGGCGGCGATCGCGGAGCTTTGATCATGGCTGGCGCCGCCGCCGAGAAGACCCCGCAGGAGGCCGTTGCCGCCTACAAGCGGATGCTGGCGGCCATCATCGAGAGGCGGCCGTCGGGAACGCGGCAGCGGCTGGCGCGCGCGCTTGCCAAGAACCGCAGCTTCGTGAGCCAGATCACCAATCCAGCCTATGCGACGCCGGTGCCGGCGAGCCATCTGGGGCAGATCTTCGAGATCTGCCATTTCTCCGCCGCCGAGCGGCAGGAGTTCACCAGGCTCTACGGGCTTGCCCATCCGAAGAAGATGCTGGCACATGCGCCGCGGGCGACCGCCGCCGTGCATCTGCCCGATCTGGGCGATGGGGAGCGCAACAGAAAGCTGCACGGGCTGGTCAGCGCCTTCGTGCGGGACATTGCAAGGCTGATCGAGGACGAGAGGGACAAGGAAGGACGCAGATGAAGAAGCTCATCAACGACGTGTCGAATGTGCTGGGCGAAAGCCTCAATGGTTTTGCCGCGGCCCATGCCGACATCGTGGCGCTCGGGGCCGAGCAGAAATTCGTGCAGCGCAAGGTGCTGAAGCCAGGCAAGGTGGCCCTGCTGTCAGGTGGCGGCTCCGGCCACGAGCCGCTGCATGCAGGTTTCGTGGGCCATGGCATGCTGGATGCCGCCTGCCCGGGCCAGGTCTTCACCTCGCCGACGCCGGACCAGATGATCGCCGCGGCCGAGGCGGTCGACACCGGGGCGGGGGTTCTGTTCATCGTCAAGAACTACGAAGGCGACGTCATGAACTTCGACATGGCGCGCGAGATGAGCGGGCGCGCCATCGAAACCGTCATCACCGATGACGACGTGGCGGTGGAGAACTCGCTCTACACCACCGGGCGGCGCGGCGTCGCCGGGACGCTGGTGGTCGAGAAGGTGGTGGGCGCCGCGGCTGAGCAGGGGGCGAATCTCAACGCCCTGAAGCAACTGGGCGACAAGGTGAACCGCGCAACGCGGTCCATGGGCGTGGCACTGACGAGCTGCACCGTTCCGGCCGCGGGCAAGCCGACCTTCGCGATCGGCGACGCCGAAATGGAAATGGGTGTTGGCATTCACGGTGAGCCCGGCCGCCGCCGCGTGGCGCTGCGCAGCGCCAACGAGATCGCCGAAGAGATCGTCGCCGCCAT
>CAIYXE010000708.1 GCA_903930095.1 uncultured Hyphomicrobiales bacterium | reverse complement strand
GGATGCGCGACTGACCCGCGGCTGAAGGGCGACTGCGACTGGGTCCAGCCCATTCGGCCCTCGAAGGCCGACGTGCTCACCCGCCAGACAAAGGAACAGATCCTCGCCCACAACGAGGCAGGGGCAAAGATCTGCGGGTGGCGGCGATGAGCGTCTCGGTGTCGGACGGCCCGGCCATCGTCGCCGGTTATGAGTACAAGCTGCAGCTCGAAGCCGAGAGCCCGGTCTTTCCCCAGGGCTGTACACTCACCGCGCAGGTACGGGCCAAGGTCAGCGCGACCACCACCATCACCACGCTCACGACGGCCAACGGCGGCCTCGCGCGAATCTCCGACACCGTCGTGGAAATCACCATCCCGCCCGCTGCCACGGCGAATCTTTCGCCGGGAAGCGTCGTGATGGACATGGTGCGCACCGATCTCGAGCCCGGCCGTCACCTCAATTTCACTGTCGAGATCCCCGTCGTTCGCCCGGTCACCCGAGGTCTGTGATGACGCAGGGTCCCGAGGTCACGGCGCATACAGGTCCCATCCGCTGCCAGGGCCCCGTCAAGGTGCGCGCCCTCATGGCCCCGGTCACCATCAAGGTTCGCGGCACCCCCGGCCCGGCGGGGCCGCAGGGAAACAAGGGCGACATGGGCGAGCAGGGCCCGCCCGGCAATCTTGACGCCGGCATCGTCATCGACGGCGGCAATTTCTGAGCCTTGGGGCTCCCCTCGCCCTTCCATAAGGTAAAGAGTGCGCGGAGACGACGAAGGTCCCCCCAGATCCAAAGGCGGTAAAGCCAGAGCCGTCGGCTGCGCTTTGCTCCCACGGACGGAAGCCAGACAATCCCCGGCCTCTCGTCCTCCGCAGTGAGGGCTCGATGTGACAATCCTCATGAGGCCAGCTCTTTCACGGCTCTTGCCAGCGCAAAGGCCGCCACGTCAAAGGCGCCAAACTGGTCCATCAGGAAAAAGCGCCCTCGTCTTTCCGCATCGAGGTGGCTCGGCTCAGGAACCTGTCTGCCGTAAGCTGCGCGCCACTCATGCGCAACCTCGGACGAGAAGTGCCAGGTGTTTCCGCCCGCGTTGCATTCAAGCACGAATAGTCTCCCGGTCCTCTCCTCGACGAGGATGTCCAGCCCGAGCAGCGGAATGTGCGGAAAGGCCTTGTGCGCCTGCCGCGCCATGCCGATCACTTGTGGTGGTGCATACATCTGCATGTGCTGATCGGTCATGAAGTTGCTCGCAATGACGGCCTCGAACAATGCCTCATCGCTTGCGGTGAGTGGTGGGCGGACCATTTTCGAGGTGGCGAAAAAACTGTAGAGCGGCGATCCGAGAAACGTGCAGACCCGGAACCACTTGAACTGCGCGCCCGTGTCGACATATCGCTGAACCAGGTACTCGCCAGGGGGCATGACGCTTGCGAACTGTTGGCCGCTCATGTTTTCCAGCGTTCTGCGCCGGAAGAGCTTCACGCCGATGCCCTTCGAAGTCATCCTGAGATCAATTGGCTTCAGGACAACGAACTCCCCAAACAGGATGGGATCGAGCTTCACGCCGGGGCGGTATGGCAAAGCCGGTGGGGTGGGGATCGCGTTCCGGCGAAAGGTGTCCTGCTGATCAAGCTTGCCGATCGGTCTGTTGCTCAGGATCGGACCCCGCCTGACCGTTATCCGGAACTTCGATGAGAGAGAGACCGTCAGTGTCGGGTGCTGCCATGCGCCGTGAGGCAGATCCGCGTTCAGTGCAGCTGGAAGGTGATAGACGGTGATGCCGCGATCGAGAGCATTCACCTTGCCTGCGATCTCGTCAAAGTCCTGCACATAGTCCTGACCCCGGTGAACAAGGATGAGATTGCGCTGGCTCATTGCAGTGCCCTTAGCAGAGCTGAGGCCATGCCGGAACAGATCAAGGCGCGAGCGGTTTTCGAGGATCCTCGGCCGGATCGTTTCGCGGGCCGTTGGCGCCCTGTGTTGCCGTCCTGTCAGGCATGAGCGTTCCTGAATGAGGGACATCGGGAGACGCGGTCATTGATGCGCGGCTCGTGCGCTCGCCGCCCTTCCCACAGGCTCTTGAGAACCACCACCATCCACGGTGGCAATTCCTGATCATCAATAACTTGCAGAAGGAAACACGCCTTCCATGCCCAATGTGATCCGCATCAAGCGCCGCGCCTCTGGAAACGCGGGAGCTCCTGCCGCCCTCAAGTCGGCCGAGCTGGCGCACAACGAGGTCGACAACACGCTCTATATCGGCAAGGGCGACGATGGCAGCGGCAACGCGACCTCCATCGTGGCGCTGGCAGGTTCTGGCGCCTTTGCCGATCTCTCGACGACCCAGACGATTGGCGGGGCCAAGACCTTC
>CAIYXE010000707.1 GCA_903930095.1 uncultured Hyphomicrobiales bacterium | reverse complement strand
GCACCTAAGCCCAGCCATAGCCCGCCCCAGCTTCGGGCATGATTGCCGTCGATGTCCGCCGCGAAAGCGGTCGCCGGCATCAAGGCCGATCCTGCCACAAGCGCTGCTGCTACAATGGACCACTTGCCGCTCCTTACACCGTCCTCCAGTGCACGCGAATGACCCACGAAAATCTTCTTCATGGTTCAACCTTTCCCCTTTGACTTCCAGTCCACTTCAGTTCGCCCATTGCGACGCACAAGGCATCGCGACTGTTCCTGCCCTACCTGAACATCTTCCAGCAGTGCTCGTAACCATCCTTGAAGTAGGGCTCGAAACGGCTGTCATACATGTCGGAATGACGCCCATGGAACATGCTCATGCTCGCCTGGGCATCGCTCGTGCCTTCGTGGCAGCCATCATCATAGTAAGCACGCTCGTTGGAACCAGGCGTTGGCGCGTTGTCGTAGGTGGGCCGAGAAGGCTTTTTCTGCGCGTCAGCAGATGCATTCTGGTATCCGATGTCATAACCCTGCCGGTAACACTCTCCGCGGTTGTTCCACTTCAGTGCGACCTTCCGGCCATGACGCAGCGGGTTGAAGTCAAGCAGATGGGAGCCATCCGCGCGCCCATCGGACACGCCCTGTTCGTAGGCATGCTGGTGGTCTGTTCCGCAATTTTGTGCGGCAGCACCAGATACCTGCAGTCCTAGTCCACACCCCAGGAGTACTGCAAAGAGCTTGATCGAGATCTTCATTTTCGTTTCCTTTCTTGAATTCAGTTTTTAGGAGTGTTCTGATTCTGCGAAAACTGCTCCTGTCAATGGCGAGCAGTAACGGCTCCTCGTGGAGGATCATGGCGACGCGCGTAATCGCCAGTTGCCGATTTCGACGCAATAGTCACTGCTCGCCCTCGCCTTGATCCCCGGCTCATCTAGTACTCGACAGCCTTGTCGAGCCGCAGAACCCATCCGGCCTCACCGGCCTTGAGCTTGTATTGAAGCTGCCTCGTCTTGCCGGTCGGCTGTGCATTGGTGTCGGTATCCTTGTAGATTGGAAAACGCTGGACGAATGTGCCTTCAACGACAGCAAATTCGTCATGCCCCATATAGCCCTTGTTATGCTTCGGATCCTCCGCCACAGGCGGCAGATAGATTTCGCTCACGCTCTTTCCCTTGTTGACCGCGAAGCCAACAAGATTGCCGTAGCTCCCGCTACCGGCCGAGGTCACGTAGATGTAGATTTCGGGGAAGCCATTCGCATCAAGATCTGCGATTTCGGCATTAATCACCGATCCATCAATCTCCACCTTCAAAGGACCTTGCTGCTCGCTCAGGCCGGACGGGATGATCGTCAACTGATTGATCGACCCCTCATTCGTCGCTGACACATCAAACGCAAAGCCCTGAAGCTCAAGCGTTTGCACAAAGTCCGCACCAGCACTGGCAACTGTCGAGGTGAGGAAGCATCCGCCAACCACTGCAGCGATTCCCGCCCAGATTCGATGCGGCTTAGCGACGTTGCGGCTCCTGCACGTGCGCTGCAGCAGTTGGCAGGCAAAACTCTTTAACATCAATCGTTTCCTCCGGGCGCACCATGACAGCAAGCCAGTTGAGCGAGAAGGCGTCACATGCCACCTCAGTGTTAAGGTTAACAGAATTTCAGATGACTACACATTTGTCAACGTGTTTACGCATTTGACTTCCCAAAACCTGCCGCCAGATGTATGATGCGACCAAGATTGAACGAGGCTGCAACGGATGCAGCAGCCAGATTGCCGCGTCAGGGTTACGGAACGGAACAGGTCACTCAACTTAAATGGGCACGATCACATCATTAGCCCGGCGCAAGAAGTCCCAAGAGGCGGACAGAACACGGGTTCTGGAAGCGGCCGAGAAGCTCTTCCGGAAGCACGGTTTTGACGACATCGGCATGAGGGACATTGCCGAGGCCGCCGCTACCAATCCGGTCCAGCTTTATCGTCTTGGGCTGTCAAAGGCGGAGATCCTGGGTGAACTCATCGTGAAGCTCAACGAGCGGCAAATCCGGGAGATGAAGAAGCTGGACAT
>CAIYXE010000706.1 GCA_903930095.1 uncultured Hyphomicrobiales bacterium | reverse complement strand
TGGTGGGCACGGCGGCCTTCGTCACCTCCTATCTCTCCATACAATATGGCGTCGCGTGGTATTTCCTGATGCCCATTGGCGCCGTAGTCGGGCTGTTGTTTGGCGTGCTCATCGCCATACCCGCGCTGAGGCTCGATGGCTTCTACTATGCCCTGCTGACGCTCGGCCTCAACGAGCTGTTCCGGGTGTTCTTCACTACCTCCAAGCAGTTTGGCGCAGCCTCGGGCGGACTCTATGGCGCTGATTCCTTCATCAGCCAGGACTGGGATCCGCACACCCAGTCCATCGTCGCCTATTACTCGGCCTTTGGGATCCTCATCGCCAGCCTGTTCCTGTTCCGCTTTGTTCACGGCAAACAGCTCGGCCGCGTGCTGCGCATGGCGCCGGAGAAGCGCGAAGCGTTCGCCGCCGCCTGCGGCGTGGACTACAAGCGTGCGCGCATCACCATCTTCCTGCTCACCTCCGTGGCTCTTGGCTTCATCGGCGGGTTCTATGCCGCCCAGTATCGCGGCGTTGCCTACTCGATCTTTGATTTCCAGACTGTGCTGCTCGGCCTCGCCATGGTGACGATCGGTGGCATCGGCCGCGCCGAGGGCGCGGTGTTGGGAACGCTCATCGTCATCTTCCTGCGTGACGTGCTGATCGAGTTCGGGCCATGGCGGTACCTATTCATCGGCGCGGCCATGCTCGGCGTCGTCCTGTTCCTCAACAACGGTTACTTCGGCATCCGCAGGCAGTTCAACGTCTGGCGCGCCAAGAAGCGCGGCGAGTGGCGCGCAACGCGAGCGGAAAAGGGAGGCGAGGCGCTTCCTGAGGAAGCAACCGAGATCGACGACAAGGACACGCTCTATCTGAAGCGCCACGACAAGATGCAGCGTGACTACCTCAAGACGCTCATCGTCCCTGAGATCATCGAGGAACACCGGCGCCAGCCGCTGGGCCAGCATTCCGAGGCATTGGAGCGCGTGCTGCTCTATTTCCGGCGCGCCAAGATGGAGGACAAATATGCCCTGCACAGTGCAGGCCCGCATGGTCCCTACAAGATCATCGCCTTCTCGGGCACGCGCGGCGTATCACCCCGCCTCGTGGATGACCGGGAGTTCGCCACGCTGGATGAGGCCTACCATGGTGTCTTCATGCGCCGTGTCCATGACCTCATGGAAAGCTGAGGAGGCAACATGATCGACGACATGGAGCAGACTGACAGTGACAAGCATGTGCGTGCCCATTTCGACGGCGTGACGCGCCAGTATCTCCAATCGATACTGAACGACGGACTAATCGAGGAACACCGCCGCAATCCGCCGCATCTGAGCGAGCCCTTGTCGCGCCTTCTCGCTTGGTGCCAGCGGCGGCCTCTGGTCGAACAATTTGCGGTGAAGGCGGAGGCGGACGGAAGCTTTCGCGTCATCAGTTTCTCGGGCGTCAGGGGCAAGGGACCGTCCTACGCTACGAAACAGCGCTACACCACGCTCGCGGAGGCCCGCCACGGCGTGCTTCTCCGCCACATTCAAGACCTGACAGGGACGTAAAATGGCTCAACAGAAGATCTTCGGCTATGCGAACCGTATTTCCGTCCGCCCCGGGGATGAGATCACCTTCCACGTTAATTGCGACGGCGCGTCCGATGCCGATGCGCAGCTCGGCCGCCTACTCCCCGGTGACTCGCACAAGGATGGCCCCGGCCCCGTGGAGCGCGAGGTCGACTGCCCGGACAACGGTCGTTGGGCGGTGAAGAAGCAGTTCACCCAGCTCGGCAGCTATCTCGAGGTCAATGACCCCCA
>CAIYXE010000705.1 GCA_903930095.1 uncultured Hyphomicrobiales bacterium | reverse complement strand
GTTGGCATCATGACGGCGGGCATTATCGCCATCTCGCTGTGGAAGACCGAAATCATCGTGGCGCTCAAGCCCGGCGAGAATGCGGACGTCGGCGCCTACAACGTGACCTTCGTGGGCGAGGCGCCGCTGACCGGCCCCAACTTCACCGGCCGCGTTGGCAGCTTCCTGCTGAAGAAGGATGGCCGCGAGATTGCAACGCTCACCTCAGAGAAGCGCGAGTTCAAGCCCTCCGGCATGCCGACCACCGAAGTGGGCCTGCACCAGACATTGCTGGGCGACGTCTATGTGGTGATGGGCGACGATGCGGGCGAGGGCGCGCGGGCGGTCAGGCTCTATTACAACCCCTTCGTCAACTTCATCTGGCTGGGCTCCGCGATCATGTTCCTCGGCGGGCTTTTGTCTCTCTCTGACCGGCGCTACCGGGTGGGGGCGCCCAAGCGCGCGGTTCCGGCACAGGCGGTGCCGGCGGAATGAGGAAGCTCCTGGCCATTGTGGCAGTGCTGGCGGCACTCTCGCCTGCTTTTGCGCTCTCGCCCGACGAGCTGCTGAAGGACCCCGCACTCGAGCACCGGGCGCGCGCCCTCTCCGCCCAGCTGCGCTGCCTCGTGTGCCAGAACCAATCGATCGACGATTCGGATGCGCCGCTGGCCAAGGACCTGCGCACGCTGGTGCGCGAGCAGCTGGTGCAGGGCAAGACCGACCCCGAGATCATGGAATTCGTGGTGGCCCGCTACGGCGAATTCGTGCTGCTGAAGCCCCGGCTTACGGCGGGCACGATCCTGCTGTGGGCCACGCCCTTCGCCGTGCTGCTGGTTGCCGGGGCGGCGCTGCTGCTGCGGCGGAGGCGGAGCGTGTCCGTGCCTGAGAGCCCGCTCACCGAGGCGGAACGCAAGGCCCTCGAACAGGCCATCGAATAGCCTTTACTTTGACGCAAGGATTACTGAAGTTTCACCAGCCGGACAGGTGCCTGTAAGGAGACAGTTCCTATCTTGCTCCCATCGACGCAATTGATTGATGGAGAGAAGTGAATGTCTTCAAGCTCAACCCGCAAGGCTCCCAAGGCGCTGGGTCTGTTCGCCGCCGGACTTCTGGCCGCGACGGCCATGGTCGGCGTGACCCTGACCGTGCCGTCCACACCCGCCACGGCACAGAACCAGATCCAGGCCGAAGCAATCGACCCGACCCGCGGCTTCGCCGACCTGGTCGACCGGGTCATGCCGGCTGTGGTCAGCGTCCAGGTGAAGTTCGCCAACGCCTCAAGCACGGAAGAGGGTTCCCAGCGCATGATCCCCGGCCTGCCCGAGGGTCCGTGGGGCGAGTTCTTCAAGCAGTTCCCGCAGTTCCGCGAGGGTGCGCCCGGCCAGCGCCAGCGCCCCGAGGGTGGCATGGGCCAGGGCTCCGGCTTCATCATCTCGGCTGACGGCTACGCGGTGACCAACAACCACGTGGTCCAGGACGCCAATGAGGTGACGGTGACCCTCAACGACGGCACCGAGCTGAAGGCTGAAGTGATCGGCACCGACCCCAAGACCGACCTCGCGCTCATCAAGATCGACTCGGACAAGAAGTTCGACTTCGTCGCCTTCACCGGCAGTGAGCCGCGCGTCGGCGACTGGGTGATGGCGGTCGGCAATCCCTTCGGCCTCGGCGGAACGGTGACGACCGGCATCATCTCGGCCCGTGGCCGTGTGATCGGCGCTGGCCCCTATGATGACTTCCTGCAGATCGACGCGGCCATCAACCGCGGCAACTCGGGCGGCCCCGCCTTCAACCTCGAGGGCGAGGTGGTTGGCATCAACACGGCGATCTTCTCGCCGTCGGGCGGCTCGGTTGGCATCGGCTTCGCCATTCCCGCCTCGGTCGCCGAGAACGTGATCACCAGCCTGAAGGAATCGGGCACGGTGACGCGCGGCTGGCTTGGCGTCAGGATCCAGCCGGTGACGGAAGACATCGCCGAAAGCCTCGGCCTCGAGGCCGCCAAGGGCGCCATCGTGTCTGAGGTGACGGAGGGCTCGCCCGCCCTTGCGGCAGGCCTCACCCAGGGCGACACCATCCTGAAGGTCGATGGCCAGGAGATCTCCGACTCGCGTGATCTCTCGCGCAAGGTGGCGCAGCTGAAGCCCGGCCAGTCCGTTCCCGTGACGGTCGTGCGCAGCGGCAAGACGATGGACATCGCGGTGAAGATCGGCACCATGCCGGATGAGCCGAAGATGGCCTCGGCCACGCAGGGCGATGGCAAGGACCAGACACTCTCGCTCGCCGACTTCGGCCTCAAGCTCGCCCCCGCACAGGACGGCGCCGGCGTGATGGTGACCGAGGTGACCCCCGGAAGCAACGCTGCAGAGCGCGGGCTGAAGGCTGGCGATGTGATCCTCGAGGTGGCCGGCGCCGAAGTGAACTCGCCCGCCGATGTGCGCGAGGCGCTGAACGCCAACACCCGCAAGCGCGTTCTCATGCTGGTCAAGACCGGGGACGGCCAGCGCTTCCTGGCGCTGCCCACCGCCAAGGGCTGATCAAGGACTCAAGAACAGGGCACGCGGGACAAAGCCCCCACCCCCCCGCTCCGCGTCACGCGTGCCTCCCAGCGCGGAGGCCGGCTTCCCCAGACGGGACGCCGCCTCCGCGCTTCCCCCTTTTCACCGGAGATGGAACATGCAAGTTAGAGCGATCGAATCCCCTGTCTGGACAGCAAAGCCGACTCGCCAGCCCATGCGCATTCTTGTGATCGAGGACGACCGCGAATCAGCGAGCTGGCTGGTCAAGGGCCTGGCTGAATCCGGCCATGTGGCCGACCTCGCCGCCGACGGTGAGGAGGGCCTCGGCCTTGCCCTCGAAGCGGTGCATGACGTGCTGATCGTTGACCGCATGCTGCCGAAGATCGACGGCCTCACCATCATCCGCAAGCTGCGCGAGCACAATATCAAGACGCCCGTGCTGATCCTGTCGGCGCTGGCCGACGTCGACGAGCGGGTGAAGGGCCTGCGTGCCGGCGGCGACGATTATCTCGGAAAACCCTATTCCTTCGCCGAGCTGCTGGCGCGCGTGGAAAACCTCGGCCACCGCGCCAAGGAAGCCCCGCTGGAGACCAGGCTGCGCGCCGCAGACCTGGAGATCGACCTGCTGACGCGCAGCGTGACGCGGGCCGGCAAGCCCATCCTGCTGCAGCCGCGCGAATTCAAGCTGCTCGAATATCTCGTTCGCAACGCCGGCCACATCGTGACCCGCACCATGCTGCTCGAGAATGTGTGGGACTATCACTTCGACCCGCAGACCAACGTCATCGACGTGCATATTTCCAGGCTCCGCGCCAAGATCGACAAGGGCCATGACGAGCCCATCCTGCAGACGGTGCGCGGCGCGGGCTACATGATCCGCGACACGTGAGCGCGCGCGCGAAGCTTCTCCGCACCTCAACCTTCCGCCTCGCGGCGCTGTACCTCATCCTGTTCGCGCTCTCGGTGGGAGCACTTCTGGGTTATGTCTACTGGAATACCACGGTTCTGCTGGAGCGGCAGACCGACGAGACGATCCGCGCCGAGGTCCAGGCACTGGCCGACCAATACCGCCTGAGGGGCCTGCGCGGCATCATCGACACCATCCAGCGCCGCAGCACGGATGAAAGCGGCTCGGTCTACCTGCTGGCAGACGCCGCGGGCCAGCGCATCGCCGGCAACCTCACCAGCCTGCCCCCGATGCCCCAGGCGGAGGCGAGCTGGATCGAGTTTCCGCTCGAGGTCGACAAGGGCTCGGCACGCGAGCGCCACGTCGCGCGTGCCTTCCACACCGACCTCGCCGGCGGCTTTGACCTCGTCGTCGGCCGTGACGTTGAGGCGCTGCGCCAGTTCGGCAACATCATCCGCCGCACCATCTATTATGCGCTCGCCATCGCGCTGGTGCTGGGGCTGGGCGGCGGCCTCCTGATGAGCCGCAACTTCCTCAGGCGCGTCGACGCCATCACGGAGGCCAGCCGCACCATCATGGCGGGCAACATGTCTGGCCGCATGCCGGTTCAGGGCTCGAGCGACGAACTTGACCGGCTGGCGCTGGCGCTGAACGAGATGCTGGACCAGATCGAGAGCCTGATGGCGGGCATGAAGGAGGTCTCGAGCAATGTCGCGCATGACCTCAAGACCCCGCTGACGCGCATCAAGGCGCGCGTCGAGGCGGCGCTGCGCTCTGGCAGTGAGGCGGACTACCGCGCGGCACTCGAAAGCACGGTGGATGATTCCGACCGGCTGCTCGAAACCTTCAACGCGCTGCTGTCAATCGCCCGTGCCGAGGCCGGCCAGTCGCGCTCGGGCCTCGCAGCCGTCGATGCAAGCACGATCATCGCCGACGTCGTCGAACTCTATGAGCCCATGGCGGAAGAGGAGGGCGGCTCGCTCACCAGCGAAACCCAGGCCGGCCTCAGCGTGATGGGAGACCGCCAGCTTCTTTCGCAGGCGCTGACCAACCTTCTCGACAATGCCATCAAATACGGCGCGCGCGAAGGCGAGACGCCGCAGATCACGGTGACCGGCAAGATCGACGGCGACAGGGTGGTGATCACCGTGGCAGACCACGGCGACGGCATCCCCCCTGAAGACCGCACCCGCGTGACCGAGCGCTTCGTGCGCCTCGATTCCAGCCGCACCAAGCCCGGAAACGGCCTGGGGCTGAGCCTCGTCTCCGGTGTCATGAAACTCCACAAGGGCGCGCTGCTGCTGGAAGACAACAACCCGGGCCTTGCCGCACGGCTGGTGCTGCCGCTGCACCGGGGGTAGAACCCCTTCATGCTCATCCAACCACCTCTCGCCGCTCTCGACCAGGTTGCCGTTTCGCTCTTTCGAGAGGCGCTGCCCGCGGGTGTGATGCCCGATGAGGCGGTGCCGCTGGCGGAGGCCATTGCGGGCGGGTCGCCTTTTCTGCGGCAGTTGATGTTGCGGGATCCGGCCTTCGCGGGGCGGGTGTTTCGCGAGGACCCCGATCATCTGCTGGGGCTGCAGCTCGAAGGACTCGCGAGCATTCCGGCTGCGCTTTCGCAGGCCGAGGTGATGGCGGGGCTTCGCCTGCTGCGCAAGCGGATGGCGCTGCTCGTTGCGGTGGCGGATCTTTCCGGCCGGTGGGATGTGGAGAAGGTGACGGGGGCGCTCACGGAGTTTGCCGATGCATCGCTTCAGGCGGCAACCGCCTGGCTTCTCTCCGATGCCGCGCGCACGGGCAAGGTCACGCTCGCGGATCCTGCCAGTCCGCTGAAGGGTTCTGGCTATGTAGCGCTCGCCATGGGCAAGCAGGGGGCGCATGAGCTCAATTATTCGAGCGATATCGACCTCATCGTTCTCTATGATCCATACACGCCGCTGCTCACCGACCCCTCCGAGGCGGGCACCTTCTTCGTGCGGCTGACCAGGCGGCTGGTGCAGCTGATGCAGGACATTACGGAGGATGGCTATGTCTTCCGCACCGACCTGCGGCTGAGGCCCGACCCGCGCGCCACGCAGGTGGCGATCTCGATCGAG
>CAIYXE010000704.1 GCA_903930095.1 uncultured Hyphomicrobiales bacterium | reverse complement strand
CGCAATTCGTGGCGGAAAGCATCCACGAGGTGGTGAAGACGCTGCTCGAGGCCTTCCTGCTGGTCGTTGTGGTGGTGTTCCTGTTCCTGGGGAGTGTCCGGGCCACCATCATTCCGCTGATTGCCGTCCCCGTATCGCTCATCGGCACCTTCGCGGTGATGATGGCGCTGGGCTTCTCCGCCAACACCGTCTCCCTCCTTGCGCTCGTGCTGGCGATCGGCATCGTCGTCGATGATGCGATCGTGGTGGTCGAGGCGGTTGAGGCGAAGATGGAGGAGGATCCGAGCCTGCCGCCCGCCGAGGCCGCACGGCTTGCCATGGGTGAGATCACGGCCCCCATCATCGCCATCACCCTCGTGCTGATGTCGGTGTTCGTGCCGGTGGCCTTCATTCCCGGCATCTCGGGCGAACTGTTCAAGCAGTTCGCGGTGGTCGTTACCGTGTCGATGATCATCTCGGCGATCAACGCGCTCACCCTCTCGCCCGCGCTCTGCGGCGTGCTGCTGAAGCACAGCCACGGGCCGAAGCGCTTTCCCATGCGCCAGGTGCTGGCCGGCATCAACTGGACGCGCGACGGATATGCCGCAATCGTGCGGCGGCTGGTGCGCATGGCGGTGATCGGGCTTGTGGCGCTTGCGGTGATCTTCCCCGTGACCGGCTGGCTGTTCAAGACCACGCCCACGGGCTTCCTGCCCGCCGAGGACCAGGGGGCCATCTTCGGCGAAGTCGTGTTGCCGGAGGGCTCGTCCGTCAATGTGACGGCGGAGGTTGCGCGCCAGGTCGAGGAAATCGCGCGCAACACGCCCGGGGTTGCGGGCGCCATGAGCGTCATCGGCTACAGCATGCTGGACGGTCAGGTAAAGTCGAACGCGGCGCTGTTCGCGCTGACGCTCGATCCATTTGCAGAGCGCACAGCGCCCGAGCTCTCCGCCAATGCGCTGATCGCCAAGCTTACGGCGCAGGGGCGGACCATCCGGCGTGCCAACGTGATCTTCTACAACCTGCCGCCGATCATCGGCCTCGGCACCGGCAGCGGCTTCGAGTTCCAGCTGCAGAGTTTCGGCGGGGCCTCCGCCACCGATCTCGCCGCGGTGGCGCGGGGCCTTGTCTTCGCCGCCAACCAGAACCCGGAGCTGGCGCGCGTCTTCACCACCTTCGCGGCGAACACGCCGCAGCTCTACCTCGACATCGACCGCGACAAGGTGCAGACGCTGGGCCTCGACCTTGGCGACGTGTTCTCCACACTGCAGGCGGTGCTGGGCGGTGCCTATGTCAACGACTTCAACCTGTTTGGCCGCACGTGGCAGGTCGTCGTGCAGGGCGAGGCGGCAAACCGCGGCCGCATCGACGACATCTACTCCATTTCGGTGCGCAACAAGAACGGCGAGATGGTTTCGCTCAAGGCCTTCGCGGAGGCGCGGCTGATCCTCGGGCCGCAGTCGGTCATCCGCTTCAACAACGTGCGCAGCGCCACCATCAACGGTGGTCCCGCGCCGGGCTTCAGCTCGGGCGATGCCATTGCGGCGATGGAGCGGGTGGCTGCCACCTCCCTGCCCCAGGGCTTCGGCTATGAATGGACCGGCACGGCGCTGCAGGAGAAAGAGGCGAGCGGCAAGACCACCATGATCCTGGGCCTTGCCTTGCTCTTCGCCTATCTCTTCCTTGTTGGGCTCTATGAGAGCTGGAGCATTCCCATCGCCGTGCTGCTGTCCGTCTCAGCGGGTGTGATGGGGGCGATGTATGCGGTGAAGGTCTCCGGGCTCGACAACAACCTCTATGCCCAGATCGGACTTGTGGTGCTGATTGCGCTGGCGGCGAAGAACGGCATCCTCATCGTGGAGTTCGCGATGGAGGCCAGGCGCAAGGGCTTGAGCATCCTTGAGGCCGCAACCTCTGGCGCCAAGGAGCGCTTCCGCGCGGTGATGATGACGAGCTTCGCCTTCATCGCGGGCCTCATTCCGCTGGTGGTGGCCGAAGGTGCGGGCATGATGAGCCGGCGTGGCGTGGGCACCGCCGTGTTCGGCGGCATGCTGGGCGCCGCGATCATCGGCATCTTCCTGATCCCGCTGCTCTATGTGGTGTTCCAGTGGGCGCGCGAGAAGGTGAAGGGCCAAGGCGGCACAGCGCATCCGGACGGGCACGGCGAAGCAGCCGCAGATACCGGCCTGCCACTGGAGCAAAGCGAGCGCGCGTAAAGGAAGGTGAAACCCGTCACTCCACGGTGACGGATTTCGCGAGGTTCCTCGGCTGGTCGACATCTGTGCCGATGATGACCGCCGCGTGATAGGCGAGGAGCTGGACGGGCACGGCATAAAGCAATGGGCTGATGAAGGCATGGGCCTTCGGCACGCGGATCGCGCGGAAGGCGCGATCACCATTGCCCTGCATGCCCTGGTCGTCGGTGATCAGGATGATTTTGCCGCCGCGCGCGGCCACCTCCTCCATGTTGGAGATGGTCTTCTCATAGAGCTCGTCATGGGGCGCGATGACGATGACGGGCACATTCTCGTCAATGAGGGCGATCGGTCCGTGCTTCAGCTCTCCCGCCGCATAGCCCTCCGCGTGGATGTAGGAGATCTCCTTGAGCTTGAGCGCGCCCTCAAGGGCGATGGGAAAATTGATGCCACGCCCGAGGAAGAGAACGTCCCGCGCGGTGGCCACGTCGCGCGCGACATCCGCGATGTGGCGCTCCTCCTTGAGGATCTCGGCCATGTATCGGGGCGCCATGATGAGGGCGCCAACCAGCTCCCTCTCCTGATCCGGGCTGATCGTGCCGCGCTGCTTTCCGGCAAGGATCGCAAGGCAGGCCAAAGCCGTGAGCTGGCAGGTGAAGCCCTTGGTGGAGGCGACACCTATTTCAGGCCCTGCAAAGGTGCGGAACACCACCTCGCTCTCCCGCGCGATGGTCGACTCCGGCACATTCACGATGGCGAGCGTGTGCTGGCCCTGCGCCTTGCAGTAACGCAGTGCGGCAAGCGTGTCTGCCGTCTCTCCCGACTGTGAGATGACGATGGCGAGGCCGTTCTTCGGCAGCGGCGCCTCGCGGTAGCGGAATTCAGACGCGATATCGACCTCGACCGGCAGCCGCGCCACGCGCTCGAACCAGTATTTGGCGGTGAGGCCCGCATAGGAGGCGGTTCCGCAGGCGGTGATGGTGATGCGGTCGAGCGCGGCGAAATCAAACGGCAGCTTCTCCGGCACGCGGATCGTGTGCTCCGCGAAATCAACGTATTCGGCCAGCGTATGCCCGATCACCTCTGGCTGCTCGGCAATCTCCTTTGCCATGAAGTGGCGGTGCTTGCCCTTGTCGATCAGCATGGAGGAGGCCTGGCTGAAGCTCATCGGGCGGGTGACCTTGCGGCCGTCCGCATCGAAGATCTCCATGCTGCCGTGGGTGAGCACCACCCAGTCGCCGTCTTCGAGATAGGTGATGCGGTGGGTGAAGGGCGAGAGTGCGATGGCATCACTGCCCAGGAACATCTCACCCTCGCCGTGGCCCACGGCGAGCGGCGGTCCGTTCCTCGCGCCGATCATCAGGTCATCCTCGCCCCTGAACAGGATCGCGAGCGCGAAGGCGCCCTCAAGGCGGGCCAGCACCTGGCGCACCGCCTCACGCGGCGCCAGGCCATGCTTCAGCGCGCGCGCCAGAAGCTGGGCCACCACCTCCGTGTCGGTCTGGGTGGTGAAGACGACGCCTTCCGCAGCAAGCTCATCCTTCAGTGCACGGAAGTTTTCGATGATGCCGTTGTGGACGACGACGACCCCATCGACGATGTGCGGATGGGCATTCGTCTCGGTGACGCCGCCATGGGTGGCCCAGCGCGTGTGGCCGATACCGGAGGTTCCGGAAAGCGGTTCCCGCACGAGGAGATCCGCGAGGTTCTTAAGCTTGCCGACGGCGCGCCGCCGCTCGATGCCGCCATTGACCAGGGTGGCGACACCGGAGGAATCATAACCCCGGTATTCGAGCCTGCGCAGCGCCTCGACGATG
>CAIYXE010000703.1 GCA_903930095.1 uncultured Hyphomicrobiales bacterium | reverse complement strand
TGGTGGGCGACAAGGCGGACGTGATCATGGCGCTGAACAAGGCGGGCTGGTATCCGGCCGACCCGATCACGCTCAAGAGCAGCCTCGAGATCGCATCGAGCGTGGTGTTCGACCGGCCCTACCATGAGGCGCCGGTGAGCACGCTGATCTACGAAGGCCGCCAGCAGGACCTGGCCTTCGAAAAGCCGATCGGCGACAGCGCCGACCGCCGCAACCACGTGCGCTTGTGGAAGGTGATCGACACGGGCACGGAAGGCCGGCCGGTGTGGCTCGGCTCTGCCACGCTCGACCAGAGTGTGGGCCTCAACGACTATACCGGGCAGTTCACGCACCACATCTCACCCGACGTCGACGCAGAACGCGACCGGTTGATCGCCGAGCTCGTGGCGGTGAAGATGGTGACGACGCTCTACAGCGTGTCCGGCGTGGGCCCCACGATCAATGGCCGCAACGGCGAGGGCGACCGCTACTCGACCGATGGCGAGATCCACATCGCGGTCCTCTCGCCTGGGGCGGCCCCGGTGAATGGGGCGCCGCGCCAGATGCCCTCCCCGCCCATCGTCGAGATGAAGAACGGCGCGTGGAAGACAGTCTCGGGCTGGCTTGGTAACTGACGCAAACCTCTGGAGAACGGCATGAGCGTTGACCCTGGATCTATCGAGCATCTCACGGAAATCATCGGGCACGTGGTGGCGCCGGCCTTTCTGCTTGGCGCGGTCGCGAGCTTCGTGTCGATCCTCGTGGGCCGCAGCCAGGACTTGCAGCACCGCATCCGCGAGAGAAACGTGGCAAAGGGCTCCTATGTGACCGGCGAGGCCGATCTTGATCGCCTCAAGCAGCGGGCCCAGCTGCTGCACCGGGCCGTTGTCCTCTCGATCGGCAGCGGGGCAGCCGCGGCATTCCTGATCATGATCTCCTTCACGGCGGCGCTGGTCGGGGTGCAGCATGTGTGGTTCGTGGCCGTGCTGTTCATCGTCTCGATGTTCCTGCTTCTCTGGTCGCTCCTCGACTTCGCGCGCGAAATCAAGATCGGGCTCATGGCCGATCATGAGCTCTGACATGATGATGTTCCCACGAGACCTTGACGCGCGCGCGGTGGAACTGATCGAGCGCCTGCGTGCTGCGGGACTGATGCTGGCCACCGCCGAGAGCTGCACGGGCGGGCTGATTGCCGGGCTGATAACCTCCGTGCCCGGATCATCGGACGTGCTGGACTGCGGCTTCGTCACCTACTCGAACGATGCCAAGACGCGGATGGTGGGGGTGCCGCCGGAACTGATCGCCGGGCATGGGGCGGTGAGCGAAGAGGTGGCGCGGGCGATGGCGGAAGGCGCGCTGAAGCACAGTTCCGCCGACATCGCGGTTGCGGTGACGGGGGTTGCGGGACCGGGCGGCGGATCAGTGCTGAAGCCGGTGGGGCTCGTTCACTGTGCGGCGGCGCGCAAGGGGCATCAGACGATGACGCGCGTGCTGCGGCTGGGCGGCATCGGGCGCGACGCGGTGCGGATGGAGACGGTGCGCGTGGCGGTGGCGATGGCCTACGAGATCTCGGGCCCATAGAGGGTGCGCGCGCGCTCCTCGAAGGCGGACATGACCTTGCGCACCGCAAGATCGAACATGCCGGAGAAGACGAACTGGAGGGTGCGGCTCCTCAGCTGGTAGTCGACCGTGAAGGTGATGTCGCAGCGGTTTTCAGCGGTGGCAAGGATGCGCCATTCGGATTCGAGGTGCTTGACGGGTCCTTCGCTCGAGCGCGCGGTGACGGTCAAGGCCTTGGGGTCGACGCTGACGCGGCTGGTCATCACCTCCTCGATGCGGAGCTTGTCGTAGGCGACGGTGAGTTCGCCCTCGAAGGTTTCACGGCCGTTCTCATCTGTCTTGACGTTGCGCACAAGCGAGCGCTTCACCAGCGGCAGGAAATCCTTGTAGCGGGCGACGTCCCGCGCGATGGCGAAGACCTGTTCAGCGCTGTAGGGCACGCTGCGCGTGACGCTGAAGTTTGGCAACGCTCAGCCCTTCGCGGCGCGCGCGGCGCGGAGCCTGGCGAAATCATCGCCTGCGTGGTGCGACGAGCGCGTCAAGGGCGAGGACGCCACCATCAGGAAGCCCTTGGCATAGGCGATGGTCTCATAGCCCTTGAACTCGTCGGGGGTCACGAAGCGGTCGATTGCGGCGTGCTTGCGGGTGGGCTGGAGATACTGGCCGATGGTGATGAAGTCGATCTCCGCCGAGCGCATGTCATCCATCACCTGCATGACCTGCTCGCGCGTTTCGCCCAGCCCCACCATGATGCCGGACTTGGTGAACATGGCGGGGTCGAGTTCCTTCACACGCTGAAGAAGGCGCAGCGAATGGAAGTAGCGCGCGCCCGGACGGATCTTGAGATAGAGCGCGGGCACGGTTTCGAGATTATGGTTGAAGACGTCAGGCCGTGCTTCCACGACCTTCTCGAGGGCGCCGTCCTTCTTGAGGAAGTCGGGCGTCAAGACTTCGATGGTGGTTTTGGGCGAGGCCTTGCGCACGGCGAGGATGGTGCGGGCGATGTGGCCTGCACCGCCGTCATCGAGGTCATCGCGGTCCACCGAGGTGATCACGGCGTGCTCGAGGCCCATGCGGGCCACGGCATCGGCCACCTTCTCCGGCTCGTCCCTGACCAATGCCTCGGGCATGCCGGTCTTCACGTTGCAGAAGGCGCAGGCCCTGGTGCAGGTGTCGCCCATGATCATGAAGGTGGCGTGCTTCTTCGACCAGCACTCGCCGATGTTGGGGCAGCCTGCCTCTTCGCAGACGGTGACGAGGCCGTTCTCGCGCACGATCTTCTGCGTTTCCGCATAGACGGGCGAGCCCGGGGCCTTGACCCTGATCCATTCCGGCTTCTTCAGGATCGGCGTATCGGGCTTATGCGCCTTTTCGGGGTGGCGCTGTTTCGCCTTGCTGTCGAGGATGGTGACCATGGCTTCCTTCAGGCGCGGCCCCTGATGAGGCGCAGGGCATAGATCAGCACGATGGCGCCCACGGCGGCGACGATGAGATTGCCCAGGAACCAGCCCTGGAACACTTCACCGATCCTGATGCCCAGCAGATTGGCGATGAAGGCGCCGATGAAGGAGCCGATGACGCCGATGATGATGTTCTTGAGGAGGCCGTGGTCTTCCTTCGTCACCTTCTCGGCAATCCAGCCGGCAAGCCCGCCGATGAGCAGCGTGCCGATCCAGCCAACGCCACCACCGAGGTCCATCAGGTTGTTCGGTTCCATTCCAAGTTTCTCCCGTGCCGTTTGTGGTCCCCTCCCCTCAAAGGGGATGGAAGGCTTATGTCTAGATAGGCGCTTACCCGTGGCCGGGCAAGCTGCACGCATCACATGTGAATGACGCGGCCATAGGCGTCCAGCACGCTCTCATGCATCATTTCGGAGAGGGTCGGGTGCGGGAAGACGGTGTGCATCAACTCTTCCTCGGTGGTCTCCAGCCCCATGGCGACGACGAAGCCCTGGATCAGCTCGGTCACCTCCGCTCCCACCATGTGGGCGCCGATGAGGCGGCCGGTCTTGGCATCAAAGATGGTCTTGATCAGGCCCTGGTCCTCGCCCAGTGCGATGGCCTTGCCATTGGCGAGGAAGGGGAAGCGGCCGATCTTCAGCTCGTAGCCCGCCGCCTTGGCCTTGGCCTCCGTCAGGCCGACGCTGGCCACCTGCGGGTGGCAATAGGTGCAACCGGGGATTTGCTCTTTCTTCATCGGGTGGGCGTCGAGACCCTTTATCTTTTCGACACAGATGACGCCCTCATGCTCTGCCTTGTGGGCGAGCATGGGCGGGCCTGCGACGTCGCCGATGGCGTAGACGCCGGGGATGTTGGTCCGGCCATAGCCGTCGATCACCACGCAGCCGCGCTCGGTCTTGACACCCAGCGCTTCGAGGCCCAGCCCCTCGATGTTGCCCTGGACGCCGACGGCGGAGATGACGCGGTCAACCGTGAGCGTCTCCGACTTGCCGCCCGCCTCGATGGTGGCGGTGACGTTGTCTGCGGCGCGGTCCAGCTTGGTCACCTTGGCGGCGAGGCGGAACTTGAGGCCCTGCTTCTCCAGCTGCTTCTGGGCGAGCTTGGAGATCTCGGTGTCTTCCACCGGCATGATCTGGTCCATGACCTCGACCACCGTCACGTCCACGCCCATGGCGTTGTAGAAGGAGGCAAACTCGATGCCGATGGCGCCGGAGCCGACGACGAGGAGCGACTTGGGCATGGTCTTGGGCACCATGGCCTCGAAGTAAGTCCACACCAGCTTGCCGTCCGGCTCCAAACCGGGGAGCACGCGCGGGCGCGCACCGGTGGCGATGATGATGTGCTTGGCCGTGTAGGTCCCTGCCCCGAGCTTGTCCTTCGGCACCGGGTTCTGCGGTTCGACGGCGGGCTTCGTCGGCGCGGTGACCACGACCTCGTTGGGCGTCGTCAGCTTCGCCTCGCCCCAGATGACTGTGACCTTGTTTTTCTTCAGCAGCATGGTGACGCCGCCGTTGAGGCGGCCCGACACGCCGCGCGAGCGCTGGACGACGGCAGTCGCGTCATAGGTGATGTTGTCCGCCGAGAGGCCGTAGTTCTTGGCGTGTTTCATGTAGTGGTAGATTTCGGCCGAGCGGAGCAGCGCCTTCGTCGGAATGCAGCC
>CAIYXE010000702.1 GCA_903930095.1 uncultured Hyphomicrobiales bacterium | reverse complement strand
CCGCGGTGACGCCGGCGTTGACGTCAAGGATATGGGCGCCCGCTGCCATCTGGGCCAGCGCATCCTTGATAACGGTGTCGAAATTGCCGGCCTGCATCTCGGCGGCCAGCTTCTTGCGGCCCGTGGGGTTGATGCGCTCGCCGATGACCGTGAAGGGCCGGTCGAAGCCGATGATGTGCTCACGCGTGGCGGACGCGACGAGGGTATGGGTCATTGGGCTTTGCCTCCCTTGGCAATGAGTGTCTTGAGCTTGTCTTGCGTGAATTCGGCTTCGAGCCGGGCCTTGGCCTGTTCGACCTCGGCCAGGAGATCCTCACCCACGGCGATGGGCTCGGCCCGGCGCCAGTCGGCGAGGTAGCTGTCGGTATCAGAAGCGCCGCCGCGCATGGCGGCCATGTCGATCGCTTCCTGGAAGCGGTCGGCGAGCATGCGCTTCTCTTCCTTGCGGCCGGCCTTGACGGAGACCGCGGAGGGAATGTCGCGCCAGTAGGTGATGATGAGATTTGCCATGATGGCCAGCTATATGCCCCGTCCGGCACGGGGCGGATCGCCTGAAAGCGACATGCGAAATGGGCGGGACGAAGCCCCGCCCCGCCGGAGGGTAGCCTCTTCAGGCCGCCCGGTTCTTGGCGATCATGCCCCAGACGGCCAGCACGATCACGGCGCCCACGATGGCGCCGATGAAGCCCGCCCCCTCACCCGGCCCGTACCAGCCCAGAGACTGGCCGAGCCAGGTGGCCACGAAGGCGCCGACGATGCCGAGAATGGTGGTCAGGATGAAGCCCGAAGGCTCATTCGGGCCGGGCATGAGAAACTTTGCAGCGATGCCCGCGACGAAACCGATGATGATTGTCCAAAGAATTGACATCTATATCCCCTATGGTTTTTCAAGCTAGGCTTTCCTGGCGGTGGGGAGAACTTCCCGTTCCACCGCCGATTGCAGTCCAGGCGGCCACGGCCACCTGAAACGAAACCATATCGCTGGAGTGTGACATGTCAAATCGCATGCCTTCGCTTGCCGCACTGCTGGGACTCGTTGCCATTGCCGGATACCAGAACCGGGACAAGATCGGGGACTTCATCAAGAACATGCAGCATCCGGCCTCGCTCGGGGGCGGCGATGCCAGATCCCCCGGCCGCCTCGAGCAGCCGGCCGACATGACGGGGACGGGCTATGGCGGCGGCGGCTCCGTGCTCGGAGGTTTGGGTGACCTGATCGACCAGTTCCGCAACGCGGGCCTCGGCAAGAAGGCCGACAGCTGGGTTGCCGCTGGCCAGAACGAACCGGTGGGCGAGGACGAGGTCGGAAAGGCGCTGGGCCCCGACTTGCTCGACATGCTTGCCCGCCAGACGGGGCTTGACCGCGCCGAACTGCTGAGGCGGCTTTCGCAGGTGCTGCCCGAGGCGGTGGACAAGATGACGCCGGAAGGCCGCCTACCGCCCGCCCCGCGCCACGGCGCTGCGTAAGCATCTCGCTTTTTTCCGACGACGGATGCCCGGGTTTCGGCCCGGGCATTTTTTGTTTGACTTTATTCCTAGTTTAGGGTAGGCATGAATTCCTTGTGAGTGCCTGCTGCTGATTGACATTGTGAATCTGTTTTCGGGGTTCGCCCCATCACCCCCTCACCCTGCCCTCTCCCCCGGCGGGGGAGAGGAATAAGGGGTTACCCAATCACCCCGGCCTTGCGCAGGCGGGTGAGGTCCTCCGTGGAGAGGCCGAGGTGTTCCGTCAGCACCTTGCCGGTTCCATCACCCAGCCGCGGCGGAGCCTTGTCGTATTGGATGGGGGTTTGCGAGAAGACGATGGGATTGGCCACACCCGGCACCTGCACGCCGTCATCCCGGGTGAGGCCGATTTGCAAGCCGCGCGCCAGAACCTGCTCATTGGCGAAGACCTGGTCGATACTGTTGATGGGGCCGCAGGGGATGGCCGCACTCTCGAAGGCTGCGACCCACGCGGCGGTGGTGCGTGCCTTCATCGGTTCGACGAGCATCGGGATCAGCTCGGCGCGGTTCACCACGCGGCCGCGGTTCAGCCGGAAGCGCTCATCCTCCGCGAGATGCGCGAGCCCGAGGATGGCGCAATATTCCTTGAACTGACGATCTGTTGCCACCGCCATGATGATGTGGCCATCCTGCGTGGTGAAGGTCTGGTAGGGCACGATGTTGGGGTGGGCGTTGCCGAGCCTGGTCGGCGCCTTGCCGCCGACGAGGTAGTTGAGCGCCTGGTTGGCGAGGACGCCGACTTGCGAATCGAGAAGTGCCACGTCGATGTATTGCCCCTCGCCGGTGCGCTCCCGGTGGTAAAGGGCTGCCTGGATGCCGATGGTGCAGTAAAGCCCGGTGAAGATGTCGGCGAAGGCGACGCCGACCTTCATGGGCTCTGCACCCGGTTCGCCATCCGGCTGGCCCGTGACCGACATGATGCCGCCCATGCCCTGGATCATGAAGTCATAGCCCGCACGCTGCGCGTAAGGACCGTTCTGCCCGAAACCGGTGAGCGAGCAGTAGATGAGGCGCGGATTGATGGCCTTCAGGCTTTCATAGTCGAGGCCGTATTTCTTCAGGCCGCCGACCTTGAAGTTCTCCATCACGATGTCGGACTTTGCGGCAAGTTCACGGATCAGGGCCTGGCCTTCCGGTGTGGCCATGTCGATGGCCACCGACCACTTGCCGCGGTTGGCGGAGAGGAAATAGGCCGCGTCTCCCTTGCTGCCATCCGGATTGGTGATGAAGGGCGGGCCCCAGCCGCGCGTGTCGTCACCCTCGCCGGGCTTCTCGATCTTGATCACCTCGGCGCCGAAATCGGCGAGGATCTGGGTGGCCCATGGCCCGGCGAGCACACGGCTCAAGTCGAGGACGCGAAGGCCGGAGAGCGGACCTGGCATGAATGAACTCCCTGCGATTGGCGCTCACGCGGAGCGTTGTGGACTCCAGATGATGTCTATGCTTCCCGCCCGCGCATGTGTGGGGAGAGGAATGCCGCCAGCTGCCACATCAGTCACGGATGCAACTGCTCCCACAGCGCGTCGCCGATCTCGATGCCGTTTGCCTCCGCCAGTGCCAGCTTTTCGGCATAGGGGTTCTTGAGGCGCTCGCCGCCGATGGCGAAGGAGGGGTCGACCGGGCAGCCGAGCCCCATGTTCTCGCGCACCGCGAAGGGCAGCATGAACAGGCCGTGGCGCACATTGCGCAGAAAGGCGCGGCCATTGGCCTTCACATCCGCCATGATGGCGGGTGCGAGGAAGGCGCAGGACACGTTGTGGAGGTCGAGGCCCAGCGCATCACGCGTGAGGTCGAGGCTGCGCTGCTCATCCGCCAGCGCCTCGATAAGCAACTGGAAGCCCGTATAGCCGCAGGCCTGCAGCCAGACGGCGGCCCAGGCGATCTCCCGCGGCTCGGTGATGCCGATGTTGCGAAGGCGAATCGCCAGCCGGTT
>CAIYXE010000701.1 GCA_903930095.1 uncultured Hyphomicrobiales bacterium | reverse complement strand
GTCGCATGGCCGGCGGCGACAAAAACAGAAAATGTCGCTCAAAACCGGATTCTTTAGAGGTAGGGATTGGGCCTGCGCCTTTTGGTTTGTCTCACTCCTAGGCAGATGAACCTACATCCAACTATTCGTGCCCATTCTGTGTAAGCGCCGTCTACGCCTTGCAGTTACCCACAAGTAGTGCGGTAAATTGATTCACCCACAAGGCTTTGTCTTGCCCGGTCGGGGCCGAGCATGATTCGTCGTGTTGTATCGAGTGTTTGAGGTACAGGCATGGCGCAGAATTGGGTAGAGCCAGAGATTTCCGAATGTAATTTTGGGGACGTGCGGCTGAATCGGCGGCTTGGTAAGATGTTGCAGGCTTTGGGAGAGCGGCCCGGGGAATCCTTGCCGACTGCGTTTCAGGATTGGGCCAACACGAAGGCGGCCTATCGGTTTTTTGGCAATGACGCCGTGAGCGAAGACAAGATACTGGCAGGTCATTTCCGTTCGACGGCGCAGCGTATTGATGCAACCGACGGACCAATCCTCATTCTTCAAGACACAACGGATTTTGCCTTTAAGCGCGCAAACCCTGAGAAGATCGGCTTTACCGGCACGGCCACGGGCCCACGCCAAAGAGGCGAGTGGCGCAAGAAATATCTGGTTTGTGGGATGCTCATGCATCTGAGCCTGGCGATCACGCCGGAGGGGCTGCCACTTGGCCTGACCGCTGCAAAGTTTTGGTCGCGTGACAAATTCAAAGGCACGACTGCCATGAAGCGCAAGGTAAATCCGACGCGGATGCCGATTGAAGAGAAGGAAAGCATGCGCTGGCTCGACAATCTGCGTCGGTCCACCGAGTTGTCGGGGGCTCCGGAGCGCTGTGTGCATATCGGCGACCGTGAAAGCGATATCTTTGAACTGTACTGCCTAGCTCAGGAGCTCGGAACTCAGTTTCTGGTGCGCAGTTGCGTGGATCGCCTGGCTGAAGATGGCGACACAAAAATATCCCGCGCCCTAGCCGACATCGCCCCCAGTGGCACCCATAACATTCGGTTTCGCGATGCCAATGGGGTCGAGCAGTCTGCGGAACTCCAAGTCAAATTCGCCTCAATGATGGTATGTCCCCCCATCGGCAAGCAGAAAAAGTATTCCCGGCAAGAGCTACAAATCATTCATGCCGAGGAGGTCTGTCCGCCCGAAGGTCGCGCGCCGATCTGTTGGAGGCTGATCACCAATCTGGTCGTCAAAAGTCATGAGGATGCAGTCCATAAATTACACTGGTACGCGCTGCGCTGGAAAATAGAGACCTTCTTCAAGACACTGAAAACAGGATGCAAAGTTGAAGATATCCGGCTAACAACTGCGGATCGACTGGCCAATTGCATCGCATTGTGCTGCGTCGTGGCCTGGCGCGTGTCATGGCTGACGATGCTAACCCGCGAGGCCCCTGAAGCATCGCCGGATGCTGTCTTCACGAAAGCCGAGCGCCGCATGCTCGAACTCGCGACCCCGGACAGAAAGCGGCAAGAGCCACACAACCTTAATTTCTATGTCAAGGCGGTCGCACGCCTCGGGGGTTATCTCGACCGCGCTTCCGACGCGCCGCCAGGGACGGCAGTAGTATGGCGTGGCTTCTCCCGTCTCGCCGACCTCGTCGAAGGGGCCCGTATCGTAATGCCGCAAGGCACTTGTGGGTAACTGCAAGGCGTGGACGGCGCTTACGTTGAACTCCTGCTCCAGCCTGTCACACGCCGCCATTGCGACACGGATCGCGGAGACTGCACTGCCAGGGCAACAGAATCAGCTTCAGCTGCGCGACCTGCTCGCCTAAGCATGCCAACTATACTTGCCCGGGCGGCCTCACCCTGTGTGGGAGGCACACCCCTGATGTTCAAAGTCATCATCCCGCACCGTGGCGCAGTGTTCGACGCGCTGATATTCACGGATGAGCCGCGTGCCAGCGATCGATCGCGTGTCAGCGCGCGTCTGCCGCTTCGCCTTGCTGCCGCCGTCCGGTTCCTCGCCCGGCCGTTCCAGCCGCCGCACGGTCTCAGGTTT
>CAIYXE010000700.1 GCA_903930095.1 uncultured Hyphomicrobiales bacterium | reverse complement strand
TTCACCACCACGTCATTGGGTGAATTCAGGCGCTTGCCGTTCCAGTGGGTGACCAGCACCTCGTAGCGGCCATCCATGGTGGTGCGGCTCACGCAGCGCCCGCCATGCTCGCAGGAAATCATGTTGCCCTCGCGGTCGCGCGTGTGGCCGTTGGTGCGCTGGGATGGCTGGCGAAACACGGAGAGCCCCGTCACCGGCGACCACCGCATCATCCGGTTGTTGGGTATGTCGGAGAAGCGGAGTTCGTTCAGTTCCGAGAACCAGACCGGCCCCTCGGCCCAGATGAAGCCGGTGGTGAGCCGCGTGAGGGCAGCACCTGCCGGGAAGAGGCCGAGAAAGCGGTCATGGTCGGGCGCGAGGCAACTGGCGTGTGCCATGGTTCTCTCCTCAGATGATGACGGGAATGCGTGTGGCGGGCGGTGTGTTGCGGCTGCGCTGGCACTTTACCTGCCCGTCGATGACCACCATGCCGATGCCGGGAAGATCTCCGAGCGCGATCGCGTGCAGCAGGTTTTCGCCCGCTGAATGCTGTGCGGTGTCCATGAAGACGAAGTCCGCCGCGCGCCCGGCTTCGATCAGCCCGCAATCGAGCTTGCGCATGCGCGCCGTGTTGCCGGTGGCTAGGCAGATTGCAAGCTCGGCGGGAAGCTCGCCCAGCGAAGAGAGCATCGAGACCATGCGCGCGATGCCCAGCGGCTGGACGCCCGATCCCGCCGGCGCATCGGTGCCGAGGATGACGCGGTGAAGCTCGCCCATCTCGCGCGCGGTGCGCAGTGCAAAGAGTGCCGCGCGCTCATTGCCGTTGTGCACGATCTCGAGGCCACGCTTGCAGCCCTCGCAGATGCAGCGGATCTGGCTGTCGGGCAGTGCCGTGTGGCCGCCATTGATGTGGCCCACCACGTCGGTGTCGGCTTCCAGCACCACGTCCTTGTCGATGAGGCCGGAGCCGGGGATCGAGGGTCCGCCGGTGTGGATGGTGCTCTGGATGCCGTATTTGCGCGCCCATGCCACCATGCGCTTCGCCGTGGGGCCATCCTTCACGCCGCCCAGGCCCACTTCGCCCAGCAGCGTCACGCCCGCATCGGCGAGGTCCTTGAAGTCCTGCTCCGTCATCTCGGGCTCGATGCAGGGTGCCCCCGCATGGACCTTCACGCCCGACGGCCTGAAATTGGCGAACTGGCGCTGCGCGGAGATCGCCAGAGCCTTGAGGCCCACCACGTCACGCGGGCGGCCGGGCGTATGCACCTCGCCTGCGGAGATCATGGTGGTCACGCCGCCGTTGAGGTTCGAATCGATCCAGCCCAGCTGGTTCTGGCGCGGCGTCCAGTCACCCGCCACGGGGTGCACATGGCTGTCGATCAGCCCTGGCGCCAGTGCCGTGCCGCGGGCGTCGATGACGAGCGTCGCGTGTTCCTGGTCCACGTCCTTCGCGCGTCCGATGGCTGTAATGCGACCGTTCTCGGCCACCACCGTGTCGGCATCGAGGATCGGGTTCTCGATGGCGCCAGACAGCAGCAGGCCAATGTTGCGGATAACCAGCTTCTGCGGTCCCGTGGCCGGGCCTTGAGCTTCATGCGCCATGATGTCCTCCTGCAAGCGCGCTGCTTCTCGGGCAGCTTCAGCGTGGCATACTGCGACAGCGGGCCCATGCTGTCGAGGCCATGCCGCCGGAAGGGAAAACCCGATGAAGATCATCCGTCACCATGAGTTTCGCGAGGGGCGCTGGCGCAACGGCATGGGCATGTCCTGGGACATTGCCTCTGATCCCACCGCAGGGGAAGACTTCGGCTGGCGGTTCGCCACCGCCCGCATCGATGCCGATGTGCCGTTTTCGGTCTATCCCGGCGTTGATCGCATCTTCACCCTGTTCGAGGGCGGTGGCCTTGACCTTGACCTCGAAGAAAAAGGTACGCTCGCGTGCCACAGGCTCTATGTGCCCTGCCCATTCCCCTGCGATGTGCCCACGCGCTGCCGCCTCAGGGCGGGCCCCTGCCGCGCGCTCAATCTCTTCACCCGCCGGGAAAGCTGGTCGGCCGCGGCAGAGGTTGTGATGCGCCCCACTGATATCGCGCATGAGGGGCCGATCCTGCTGTTTGCTCTGTGCGGCGCTGCCGAGGTGAATGGCGCGGCACTGGCGGCGGGCGATGCAGCGGTCGCCGAAGGGCGGGTGAGCGTGAGCACGCAGGGATCACTTTTCACTGCCACGCTATCGCCGGTGTGATTGGCGGCAGGCCGCTTTCGGTCTAAAAGGCGTGCAAGATCATCCGGGAGGCGGCAGGCATGAAGGCAAGGGTTCAGTGGCTCGACGGGCGCGCCTTCGTGGGCGAATCGGGCTCGGGCCATGCGGTGGTGATGGACGGATCGCCTGAGTCGGGCGGCCGCAACATCGGGGTAAGGCCCATGGAAATGATGCTGCTGGGGCTTGGCGGCTGCACCGCCTTCGACATCGTCATGATCCTGGAGCGCATGCGCGAGAAGGTGACGGGCCTCGACATCTCGCTCGAAGGCGAGCGTGCCGGGGAGGACCCCAAGGTCTTCACCCATGTGAAGCTTGTCTACAGGATCACCGGGCACAAGCTGAAGCCCGCCAATGTGGAGCGCGCGGTGAATCTCTCCGCCGAGAAATACTGCTCGGCCAGCGCCATGTTCGGCAAGACCGCGGCCATCGAGCACAGCTTCGAGATCATCGAGGCGGGCGAGGGAGTCAGCGGCTGATGCGGCCGTAATCTCATTGGCGCACCGCAGTAGGCGGTCCTGCGGGTGTCTCCAATCGACTGGGGCAGGGCGGAAAACATTCGCATTTCCTCCAGAAGGCGCTCCCTCGATGGGACGTGAAGCTTGATCAGTCCGTGTGACTCCGCCACCGTCCTCAGCTACGCCGCTCAGCGTCGCGTCTGTCCAACCTCGTGGCCAAAGGACGGTCGAGTTTCCATGCGTTCCTGAACTGCCTTCACCCGCGTCATGCGAGAAGCTTCGTTCTTCGAGCCAGGAAACAATTATAAATTGCAGTCTGGCTAGTCCACAACCATCACTCCGGCCCATCGCTCCCAAGACGCTGGTGAGACCCTCAGAAAGTGCATGGCGCGCGCGATGGGGCCACGCGATAACCCACTGAAAACGCGAGGTCATCATCAAATAAAGGTGAGCCGCCGCGGGCCAGCCGATACTGGCTTCGGGTCCCCAAATCGGACTATTGTTCGGCCACTGACAGGCGATTGCCT
>CAIYXE010000699.1 GCA_903930095.1 uncultured Hyphomicrobiales bacterium | reverse complement strand
GCCTCGACGTGAGCATCCGGAAGCCAGGTGTGAACCGGCCACATCGGCATCTTCACCGCGAAGGAAGCGAAGAAGGCCAGCCACAACCACTTCTGGGCTTCAGGCGTGAATCCCGGATTGGCCAGAAGCTGCGCGATGTCCGTCGTGCCGCTCGCCCAGTACATGTAGATGATGGCGAGCAGCATGAGCACCGAGCCCAGCAGCGTGTAGAGGAAGAACTTTAAGCTCGCGTAGACGCGGCGCGGTCCGCCCCAGATGCCGATGATGAGGAACATCGGGATGAGGCCGGCCTCGAAGAACAGGTAGAACAGCACGATGTCGAGCGAGCAGAACACGCCGATCATCAGTGTTTCCAAAACCAGGAAGGCGATCATGTATTCCTTCACGCGCCTCGTGACATGCCACGAGGCGAGGATGCAAATCGGCATCAGGAAGGTCGTCAGGATCACGAAGGGCATGGATATGCCGTCGACGCCAAGCTTGTAGGACGCGGCACTCCCAAGCCAGGAGTGCTGCTCCACGAACTGGAAACCGGCCGCATTGGAATCGAAGCCGACCCAGATCAGAAGCGAGAGCAGGAAGGTGACAAGCGTCGTCCAGAAAGCGCCCCAGCGCACGTTGCGCAGCGCTGTTTCATCCTCACCCTTCACCGTCAGGATGAAGAGCACGCCCAGGAGTGGCAGGAAGGTGACGACAGAGAGGATGGGCCAGCTCATCAGTGTGCGCCCCCGAACATGAACCAGGAAATCAATGCGGCGACACCAATCATCATGGCGAAGGCATAGTGATAGAGATAGCCCGTCTGCAGGCGAACGACACCGCGGGTGACGTCGGTCACAACATGCGACACGCCATCCGGACCGAAACCGTCGATCAGGAAGCCATCACCCTTCTTCCACAGGAAGCGGCCAAGCCACATGGTGGGACGAACGAAGATCGTGTTGTAGATCTCGTCGAAGTACCACTTGTTGAGCAGGAACCGGTAGAGCGGCTCGTGCTGCGCAGCGAGGCGCTTCGGGATGGACGTGTCGCGGATGTAGAAGATCCATGCCACCACGAACCCGACAACCATGGCCACGAAAGGCGACCAGACCACCCAAGCCGGAACATCATGCATTTCGTGCATCACCTCGCCATTGGCGAGGGACGTTCCCCAGAACTCCTTGTAGTCGTGGCCGATGAAGTAGTCCTTGAACACAAAGCCTGCGAGCAACGCACCAATTGCCAGCACATAGAGCGGGATCAGCATCACGTTCGGGCTCTCATGCACATGTTCCATGCTCTCACGGTCGGCGCGAGGCGCCCCGTTGAAGGTCATGAAGGCCAGGCGCCACGAATAGAAGGAGGTGAAGCAGGCCGCGATGATCAATGCCCAGAAGGCGAAGCCCCAATGCGCCGCGTAGGAACTCTCGATGATCGCGTCCTTCGAGAAGTAACCCGCTGTGAAGGGGAAGCCGGTGAGCGCCAGGTTGCCGATGATCATCATGATGAAGGTGATCTTGATGAGGGGCGCGAGGCCGCCCATCTTGCGCATGTCCTGCTCACCGGACATGGCGTGGATCACCGAGCCCGAACCGAGGAACAGAAGCGCCTTGAAGAAGGCGTGTGTGAACAGATGGAACACGCCTGCGCCATAGGCCCCCACGCCGAGCGCCACGAACATGTAGCCGAGCTGCGAGCATGTCGAATAGGCGATGACGCGCTTGATGTCGTTCTGGACGAGGCCCACGGATGCCGCAAAGAAGGCCGTGATGGCGCCGATGACGACAACGAAGTCCTTGGCATGAGGCGCCAGTTCGAACATCGGTGACAACCGGGCGACCATGAAGACACCCGCCGTCACCATGGTGGCGGCGTGGATCAGGGCTGAAACGGGGGTTGGACCTTCCATGGCGTCCGGCAGCCAGGTGTGCAGCAGGAACTGCGCCGACTTGCCCATGGCTCCCATGAAGAGCAGCAGGCACAGTACTGTCAGCGTGTCAGGCTGCCAGGCGAGGAACTGCATCGGCTTTCCGGCCATGCCGGGGGCGGCGGCAAATATCGTGTCGAAATCGACAGTCTGAAAAACGGCGAAGCAGCCGAAGATGCCCAATGCAAAGCCAAAGTCACCCACGCGGTTGACGATGAAG
>CAIYXE010000698.1 GCA_903930095.1 uncultured Hyphomicrobiales bacterium | reverse complement strand
GCGCCACGCGCGGCTTCTTTCCGGCGATCTCGAGCGTGACCGCGACGTTGTCGCGCGCATTGAGGAAGGGAATGAGGTTAGCCTTCTGGAATACGAAACCGATGTGCTTGCGGCGCAGGTCGCGCAGTTTTTCGAGTTTTACACGGGGAAAGGATACGCACCGTCCGTCGAAGTGGACCTCACCGATGTCGGGCACCTCGAGTAGACCGGCGATCATCAGCATCGTCGTCTTGCCCGATCCGCTCGGCCCAATGATGCCGGTGATCTGCCCGCTTCGGAGCTGGAGCGATGCTTCCTTCAGAACATTGATCGCGGTGCCGCCCGTC
The DNA here is from genome assembly GCA_903930095.1 of uncultured Hyphomicrobiales bacterium. Taxonomy (GTDB): domain Bacteria; phylum Pseudomonadota; class Alphaproteobacteria; order Rhizobiales; family Aestuariivirgaceae; genus Aestuariivirga. The sequence continues at coordinate 3,571 of CAIYXE010000698.1, read as the reverse complement.
TGGAACGATTTGCTGACAGAGTTCACCTCGAGGATCAGCTTTGCCGGCGCGCTCACGACAGAACCTCCTGAGCGCGGATCGAAACCGCCTTCCTGATTGCGAACCAGCTTGCAAACAGACTCAGGGCGAGAAAGACCGCCCCGATCCACGCCAGATCGTAGGACAGGATACGGACGGTTCGGGGGAAGTACGGAAAGATGATGAAGGACTGGGTTACACCAAGGATGAAGCTTGCCACACCGATTATGAGCGCTTGCATGAGGATCATCTGGGCAATCAGCCAGTCTTTTGCGCCAAGCAGCTTGAGCAGCGCGATCTGACGGGTTTTCTCCACAGTCATGTTGTAGATGGTGAGCGCGATCACAGCGCAACAGATGACAAGTGTCATGGTCGTGAAGGCCAGGATTTGCAGACGGAGTTTGTAGAGCCTGCTGCCCAGCAGCATGTCGTGCTGTTCCTGTCGGGTGAGAACGGTCACGTCGCCCCAGTTGCTGACGATCTCCTTCACCTTGTCGATGTCGGCTCCGGCATCCAGCGTTACGGCAACGGCTGTTATGCCGCTGTTGTTCGGCATTCCCATCCTGAACCGCCCTTTGGCCTGACGGTTGAGAAGAACCGCCTCGCTGGGAAGCAGGAATCCCGCCTCCTGCGCATCCTGGATGGTGAGATAGATCATGGGATCGCCGGCCATATCGACCTGCCCGCTGGTCAGCCCGACGATCGTATAGTCATTCTTGTGGAGCCTTATGATTTCGCCAACCGCGAGCCCGCTTGTCCGGTCGACGATGGCCTCATAATGCTGCGCATTGAAGTTGCGACCGGCGATCAACGGGATCCAGTCACCTGTGTCGGTCGGAAAGTCGATGCCCACGGCCGAAAGGCGGATCGTCCGTCCCAGGATTTCATATTGCTGGTTGAAGTTCGTGAAGCGGCGCGCCGTTGCAACGCCCTGCACGCCGGCCACGCGCCGGTCGAGATTGGCGGGTATCGAGGATGGCTCCGCGAAAGGCCCCGAACGGCCGCCTTCGGCGACCCAGAGATCAGCTCCGATGCTCTCGATGATCAAGAGCGCCTCGAACACGATGCCGCGATACATGCCCTGCATGCCGACTGTCGCTGTCACCAGCATGGAAACGCCGAATACGGTGAGCGCGAAGCGCGCCAAGCCATGGCGTATGTCCTGTATGGCGAGGTTCACGGGCCAGACATTCGGGAACGCACCGCCTGCCATTCGTAGCGTCCGACGGGATCAAGGATCACGTCACCCATGGCCAGGCCCTTCCGAATCTCGATCTCGGCCCCGTTCACATAGCCGAGCTCGACTCTTGCCAGCCTGGCTCGTCGGTCGCGAAGCAACCATACGGCCAGCCTTCCATTCTCCCGCGTGACAAGTTTCTGCGGAACTGCGATGCCCGGCCGGCCGGATTCCGTGGTCACCTTTACCGTCGCCCTCTGGCCGATGGCCCAGTTCTGAGGAAGCCGTCCAAGGCTGATTTCAGCCTCGTACTCCCGCGTTTCCTGATCCACCTCCCGCGCAATGCGAAGGACTTTGCCTTCGAGTGGCGTTCCGTCCGTCACAGTGAACAACAGTTCTGCGTGTTGCCCAGGCCGCACCAAGTTGATCGTAGACTCGTCGAAACGCGCCGAGACGATGATCGTCGAGGGATCGACGATCTCGAACAATTCAGCGCCAGGCGGCAGGAGATCGCCGAGGGACTTGCTGCGCGAAATAACAACGCCATCTATGGGAGAGCGGATCGCGGTTTCCGCAAGCCGTGATGAAACCGCGGCGACCTCTGCGGCGGCGGCCTCCTCATGCGCGCGCGCCTGCTCGATGGCCGACTCAGCCTTGAGGACGACTGCCTCGGCCATCTGCAGAGAATTCGAAGTGCTGTCAAAAGCGGCACTGGAAATGGTGTTCTTTTGAAGCAGTTGCTTCTGGCGGCTGAAATCCGACTTCGCGAACGTAAGAGCCTCGACGGCGCGGTCGCGTTCAATTCCCGCGCCCTTTATCATGGACAGTGCGGCTTTTCGATTGGCTTCGGCAGCCGCCAGCAGGTGGGTGAGTTCCGCACTGTCGAGGGATGCGAGGTTATCGCCCTTGCGCACGACGTCGTTGCGGTCGACATTCACGGCGGACAGGAATCCGGCTGTCTTCGCGGTGATCATGACCTGCCTGTTCGCTTTCAGCACGCCGGGCGCCACGATCTCGCGCGCGATTGTCCGCTCGGTGACGACGGATATGTCGACATCCACAGGCCATACGTACCAATAGACGCTAAGCCCGGTAAGTCCGCAAAGAGAGAGGAAGAGAATACGCCATAGCATGGGGATGTGTCACACAGTGCTGTTTACAGGACAGAAGTATATCACTGGAAACACGGTGATAGGCTCCCATCGGGTTGTCTAACTTGATGAATAGTGCATGACTGGCATGGAGGCCGCCGCAGGGGGCGAAGCCGGTCAGTGAAACTCAACCGCCTGCGCGGACTGCGGAACGAAGACCTCCGGGGCTGACGTCGCCAAGGTTTCCTCGACTAGCATGCCGCAAGGGTCATTCTTCTATGCATTGTTTGGGTCCACAAAATGGATTCGAGTTCTCCTGAAATTCGGTCTCAACAGTCTCAATAGCTTGCTAGCAGAGACGGTTGGACTTCACACTTGTTTCCTTCGCCATTGTTGCCTTCCATCTCATTGATATTCTGGGTATGACTTGGCAGATGAGGGGTCTTCCACCTCCAATTGCCCCATCAGGCCCGTCTGCATCGACCCGCCCGACGATCACCTGCAACGTCAGTCTGTCTCGGGTGACAAGCGCTCTGGAAAGAGCCCCGGCGGGTGCCCAGAATCGATCTCTGCCCAGTAGCGCGGCACCCGGCGGCTTCCAAGGCCGATCCGGTACGATCTGTCGCTCACTCTGCTGGCGAAATCGAGCGCCCGCCAGGCAGACCCCCCGTGGGGCAGTCCACGCCGGGATGCGATTGCCGAGGCCAGGGGCCGCAAGAACTTCTTGTGCATCTGCGGCTTACCTTTTGCTGAATTTTTGTCCAGCAACTCTTGGGGACTTGGCCTGTTGTATGCCCGGTTTGGCGGGTTGAGCATGAGTTAGGATTGCTGAGTTCCGAAGAGGCTGAGCATGTCAGCCTGTCGTGATGATCTTCGCGGCGCAAACCGCGGGCGTTTCGTAGGCGGGGACGAATTTGCGTCCCAAGGCGATGCCGTAGATGGATCTCTTGGCTGTGTTGTTGTCGTTCTCGAGGCCGTCATCATCGAGATATCGGCTGAAGGCTGACCATCGTCCCAAGGCATTGCGCATCGCCTTGGCCACTTCGGTATTGGCCGAGAGGCTGGGTATGGTTGCTTGGATCCATGTAGCCGGCTATCCCGGATATAGATCTGTAACCTGATAGTTTGTTCTTGCCGAAACCGTCGGCTAGCCCAGTCCACTGACCGCAGCCGCCTGACTAAGCAATTGCCATCGAGCGCGGCTGACGGGCCTCTGTCCAACTTGACGGCGCAATCGTCAGACGTAGGGGTGTCTGACAGTTACGCCGACCCGCGGCCTCGATCT
>CAIYXE010000697.1 GCA_903930095.1 uncultured Hyphomicrobiales bacterium | reverse complement strand
GGCGAGTCGATAACCACCCTGCTGTGGGGCGGCTATTCCGTCGATAACCCGACGCTGAACCGCTTCTTCTCGCTGCACTACCTGCTGCCCTTCGTGCTCGCGGCCTTGGTCGGCCTGCACATCTGGGCCCTGCACGTGCCGGGCAACAACAATCCGACGGGCGTTTCCGTGAAGAGTAGCCAGGACACGCTGCCCTTCCACCCCTACTACACGATGAAGGATGCCTTCGCGATCGTCGTGTTCTTTATGTTCTTCGCCTTCTGGATCTTCTTCGCGCCCAACTACCTGGGCCACGCCATCAACTATGAGGAAGCCAACCCGCTGGTGACGCCCGCGCACATCGTGCCGGAATGGTATTACCTGCCGTTCTACGCCATCCTGCGCGCGGTGCCGGACAAGCTGGGCGGCGTCATAGCCATGTTCGCCTCGATCCTGATCCTGTTCGCGCTGCCGTGGCTTGATACCTCGAAGGTACGCTCGGGCAACTACCGCCCGCTGTTCAAGGGCTTCTTCTGGATCTTCGCGGAGGTCTGCGTTGCGCTCGGCTATCTCGGTTCGCGTCCGGCTGAGGGGCTTTACGTGGTGTTCTCGCAGATCCTCACGGTTTACTACTTCGCGCACTTCCTGGTGATCTTGCCGCTGCTTGGCCTGCTTGAAAGTCCGAAGCCGTTGCCATCGTCGATTTCGGACGATGTGCTTGCGAAGAGAAGACCTGCAACGGCTGCCGTGCCTGCCGAGTGATCCGGGAGATAAAAACATGACATTGCTCAAGACACTCGTGATCGCCGCGGCGGGCCTCGTGCTCTCCTTCGGGGCAGCAGAAGCCGCTGGCGGCCAGAAACCGGCCAGGGACGTGAGCTTCTCCTTCGAGGGGCCCTTCGGGACCTTCGACCGTGCGCAACTGCAGCGTGGCTACAAGGTCTACAAGGAAGTCTGCTCCGCATGCCACTCCATGCAGTTGGTATCCTTCCGCAACCTGTCGCAGCCCGGCGGGCCGGAGTTCTCGGAGGAGCAGGTAAAGGTCCTGGCCGCTGGCTACAACGTACAGGATGGCCCGAACAGCGACGGCGAGATGTTCGAACGTCCCGCACTGCCCTCCGACCGTTTCCCATCGCCCTTCCCGAATGAGCAGGCGGCGCGCGCGGCCAATGGCGGCGCCTATCCGACCGACATGTCGCTCATCACCAAGGCGCGCCCCGGCTGGTTCGGCACCTTCAACCAGCTGGTGAACGGCATCGGCGGCCCCGAATACGTCTATTCCGTGCTGACGGGCTACGTGCCGGACGAGGAGATTCCGGAGGAGCTCAAGTCTGAGCAGCCGGAGGGCAAGAGCTACAATCCCTATTTCGCCAATGGCCACTGGATCGGAATGGCGCAGCCCATTACTGATGACCAAGTGACCTATGACGACGGCACCCCCGCGACGGTGGACCAGATGGCGCGTGACGTCTCGGCCTTCCTTGCCTGGGTTGCGGAGCCCAAGATGGAAGAGCGCAAGCGCACCGGCTTCATGGTGATGATCTATCTCGGCATCCTGGCGTTGCTGCTGTATCTCGTGAAGAAGCGGATTTGGGCCAACGCCCACTGACGCCATGGACATGTTTGACCGAAAGGCCCGGAGCTTGCTCCGGGCCTTTTCGTTTGTAAGCGCCTCGGGCATGTTTCCGCTGAACGAAGGAGTCTGGCATGACGGCAACGGTTCTTGGCATCATCGGCGGATCGGGCATCTACGACATTCCGATGGACAATGCGCGCTGGGAGCGGGCCTCCTCGCCATGGGGTGAGCCTTCCGACGAGTTGCGCCGCGGCGAGATCGATGGAATGCCCGTCGTGTTCCTGCCGCGCCACGGCCGGGGCCACGTGCAGTCGCCGACCACCATCAACTACCGCGCCAACATCGACGTGATGAAGCGGGCGGGGGTGACAGATCTTTATTCGCTCTCGGCCGTCGGCTCGCTGAAGGAGGAGCTTCCGCCCGGCACCTTCGTCCTCGTTGACCAGTTCATCGACCGTACCTTCGCACGGGAGAAGAGCTTCTTCGGCGCTGGCTGCGTGGGGCATGTGCCGTTCTCGCACCCTGTCTCCCCCGTGCTGCAGGATGTGGCGGAGAAAGCGCTGGCGGCCGAAGGCATCGCCCATGCGCGCGGCGGCACTTATGTGGTGATGGAGGGCCCGCAGTTCTCGACTCTCGCCGAGTCGCGTCTCTACCGCTCCTGGGGCGCGTCCGTGATCGGCATGACCAACATGCCCGAAGCCAAGCTGGCGCGTGAGGCGGAGATCAGTTACTGCACCATCGCCATGGTCACCGATTATGACTCATGGCACGAGGATCACGGCTCGGTCGACGTCTCCAAGGTGATGGCGGTGATGAAGGCCAATTCCGGCAACGCCGCGCGGCTGGTTGCGCACATCGCGCGGGCGTTTCCGCGCCAACATCCGCCATGCCCTGCGGGCTCAGACCGGGCGTTGGACTTCGCCATCATGACAGCGCCCGAACGGCGCGATCCGGCGCTGCTGAAGAAGCTCGAAGCAGTGGCGGGCAGGGTGCTGTAATGCTGCAGGCTCCGTTGGTGGTAGCAGCGCGGGCTGTTACTGCGCACGCGCGCCATGGGTGGATGCCGTCCGGTTATAGACCAGCTTGACGAAAGGGTGCGACATCAGCCGCTTCTGCTCTGCCGCGTCAAAGGCGATGTGCTTCTTGTTGCAGGCCGCGCGGATCCTGTCCCACAACTGGTTGGCCTTGCGGTCCGCCTCGCTGCAGGATTTGGCCTTGATGGCCTTCACCTGCCGCTCGAGGTCTGCGGCACAGCCGAGCCAGATTTCCCGGTGGGTCTCCTCATGCGCCTTGAGGAAGCTCGAGAATTGCTGCCAGCGCTTTCGGTCGGCGGCGGGGAGGACCCTCTCGTTCTTGATTTTCGGCAGCTTGATGACGAAGTCCAGTTTCAGCCGGTAGTCATCGATCCGGCAGGAGGAACCCTGCAACAGCTTGCCGTTCTGGGTGGTCGTGGCCGAGGTTGAGGCATAGGCCTTGGCCCCGTTGACCCGTGGCCCCCTCTTCATCATCGAGTTGTAAACCTCCGCAGCCGTGTGCCCGCGAATGGTGTAGTAGTTGTATCTTGTGCTCTGTAACGGCTTTGCCACAGCCATTCCGGCCAAACAGCAGAGCATAGCTGCCGTAACGGCAGATACCGTCAACCCCGCTGCTGTGCGCTGATGCCACCCCATCTTCAAAGTATGGCGCAACCGGAACCGGAATCAAGCCTTGAAAATGGAGAAGACCCCTCTTGCCCTACACGCATGGGTAAAGCATAATAATCTTGTCCGGACGGCAACGTCCGGTCACCGGCAGAGCTGTTCATGTGGTCAAGAGTGCCTTCCGTAAGGTTGGAATTGAGGTCCATGAGAGCGCCGCTGGGCCCAGTTCCCCGCCGCCTTCCACCAGCGGCGGGCCCCGTACGCAACGTGTAATGGAATGAGGGACGCCCTTCTCATGCGCCAGAACGGCACAGTGAAGTTTTTCAACCAGGCCAAGGGTTACGGGTTCATTTCGCCGGACGGTGGCGGCAAGGATGTGTTCGTGCACATCACCGCCGTCCAGCGCTCAGGCATTCCGGAACTCTCAGAGAACATGAAGATCAGTTTCGAGATCCAGCCTGACAAGAAGGGCCGCGGGCCCCAGGCTGTTGATCTGCAGATCGACTGACTTCGCATGACAGGCGGGCCTTGCCCGCACCGGTTTTTTGCGCCATGCCGCCTTCACCCGCGGCACGAGGGCCGCGAAGCCCTTGGGGATTGCCGATGAAGCGCGCGCTCGTTTTCCAGCACATGGACCATGACCATCCGGGCCGCTTCCTCGATTACTTCGCAGAGGACGGCATCGTTCCGGAAGCGGTTCGGCTGTTCGAGGGCCAGGATATTCCGCCGCTTGCTCCCTATGACTTCCTGTTCGTGCTGGGCGGCGCGCAGGATACCTGGCAGGAGGAGCAGCACCCCTGGCTCGCCGCCGAAAAGCAGGCGATCCGCGAATGGGTGGCAGATCGCGCGAAACCCTATTTCGGCGTCTGCCTCGGCCATCAATTGCTGGCGGCGGCACTCGGCGGCGAAGTGGCGCCCGCGGACGAAGGCGAGGTCGGCGTCTTTGACGTGGCGCTGACAGGCGGTGCCGAATCCCACCGGCTGATGCGCGGGCTGGGGCCACGGCACAAGGTCATGCAGTGGCACATGGCGGAGGTGAAGCGCGTGCCGGACGGCGCTGAGGTGCTCGCCAGTTCAGCGCGCGCCCCGGTGCAGGCGCTTGCCGTCGGCGAACACGCCGTCAGCACCCAGTTCCATTGCGAGTTCACACCGCAGACGGTTGCCGGCTGGGCGAGCCTTCCGAACTATCTCTCCTCGCTGGAGCGGCACCTCGGGGCCGGCGCCTATCCGCGCATCGTCAGGGACTGCTTTCCGCTGATGCCCGGGATGGCGCGCATGACACGCGCAATCTACGACAATCTCGTCACCGCCACCGGCTTGCGGAAATAGAGGCCGGAGAAACCGGTGCTTGCGTCGCGGGCGGTCAAATGGACTTATCGTGACTGCTGATATCTTCTCCCGCGCCGCGGGAGAGGACGCCAGGCCAAGCTGATCTCGATTGACTGATCGGTAATCTATGTGCCCGGCTCGAGCAGTTGCTCGCGGTTGATCCAGAAAACTTCGCCTTGTGATTCCTCGGTGTCGAGCCACAGGAAATCGAGGTGCGGATAGCCGGCCACGAGCAGCTCGCGGCCCGTGCCGATCTCGCAGATGAGACCGCCGCCGGGGTTCAGGTGATCGGCAGCCTCCGCCAGGATGCGGCGCACCAGGTCGAGCCCGTCTTCACCGCCGATATGCGCCATGACAGGCTCATGGCCGTATTCTGGCGGAAAGGCGTGAACCTCCGCCGCGGCGACATAGGGCGGATTGCAGATGATGAGGTCATAGGTGGCGCCGTCCACCGCCGCGAAGAGGTCGCCCTGATGCAGGCTGACCCGTTCCGCCACGCCATGCTCCTCCACGTTGATGCGCGCCACTGCCAGCGCATCGGCTGAGAGATCGGCGGCGTCGATCTCGGCATCGGGGAAGATCCCCGCCGCGATGATGGCAAGGCAGCCGGAGCCGGTGCAGAGGTCGAGCACGCCCGTCACCTGCGTCACGTCCTCGATGAGGGGCGCCTCGTCACCCCCGAAGATGCCGGAGAGCATCAGCTCACCAATGTAGGAGCGCGGCACGATCACCCGCTCGTCAACATAGAAGGACATGCCGCCGATATAGGCGCGCCTGGCCAGATAGGCGGCGGGCATGCGCGTTTCGATCCGTGCACGGATGATATTGGCCAGCGCCTCCCGCTCGCAAATAAGCAGCGTCGCGTCGAGCCAGGGATTGATGTCGTCAACCGGCAGGCGCAGCGTCTCGAGGATCAGGAAGGCGGCTTCGTCCATGGCGGATACTGTCCCGTGGCCGTGGACGACCTTTGCCCGGCGGAACTCCGACAGCGCCCAGCGCAGGAAATCACGGACGGTCGAAAGCTGGCTTGCCGCCGCGTTCGAGTCTGGCATTACGTCTTTCATGGCGGTTTTCCCGGCTGGCACTGAACAGGGCCTGAATTGCGATCGCCCCCACAATCACCGCACCGCCGATGAATGTCCAGATGGGCGGAAGCTCGCGGCTGACGAACCACGCCCAGAGGGGCGAGAGCACCGGCTCAACCAGTGCAATGAGCGAGAGTTGTGCGGCAGGCACGGCACGCGACCCGATGGTGAACAGCATCAGGCCCAGCGTCAGCTGGACCGCGCCCATCAGGAACACGGCGGCGGCGTTCCACCAGCCGATGGCGAAGGCCGGAAGCCCCGGATCCCCGCGCAGCCCCGTGGGCAGCATCAGCACGAGCGCGCTGACCAGGATGAGGTAGATGGCGTTCCAGATCAGCGCGACCGACATCTCCGTCTTCTGGCCCCAGCGCAGCAGCACCGCATAGCAGGAGAAGCAGAAGGCGGAGTAGATGGCCAGCAGCGTGCCCGTGACGGCGCCCCCGCCGCGGTTGCCGTAGAAGATGATGGCCATGCCGAAGAGCGCCACCGTCATCGCCACCCAGGTGATGGGCGGAATGCGCTCCCGCAGGATCCAGAAACCGATGAGGGCTGACAGGAAGGGCGCCACACCCACCATGAAGATTGCCTCCGCCACCGTCGTGAAGAACAGCGAGGCCACGAAGGTGAGGCCCGCCGTGCCGATCGCCACGCCGGCGATCACGGCATTGACGCCTGCTTCCGCCATGCGCCGCAGCAGGCTGCCGCGGAACCGGAAGCCAAGCCACAGCCCCATGCAGATGAGCACCGTGACCGAGCGGTAGAAGATGATCTGCCAGACGTCGATCCCGTCCGTGAGGCGCACCAGCGCGCCGCCGAGGCTCCAGCAGGCAGCACCCGCCGCCACGAAGGCGACACCTGCAGCATAGCTGATGGTCCTGGCGCTCATGATGGCTGGCGGCGGGCCGTTCCCCTGCCGGCGGCAATCGACAGGATGAAGATGAGGAACACAGCGGCCATGGTGAAGGGTAGACCATCCGGCCCGAAGGCCGCAATGGACCAGCCTGCAGCCAGCGACCCTGCCAGTGCCCCGAAGCCCCACATGGTGGAGAAGGAGGCCGTGCCGGTGACGAGTTCATGGCCCGAGAAGCGCTCGCCCAGCTCTGCTAGCGCCACGGTATAGATGCCGGCCGCAGTGGCGCCCATCACCGTGAGCACCGGCCACAGCGCCCATGTGCCGAACACGAAAGGCACGAGGAAGGATGAGGCGCCCGCCAGCACCGCGCAGGCCGCCATCACGGCGCGCTTGTTGAAATGGTCCGCGCACCAGCCGATCGGGAATTGCAGCACGGTGTTGCCCACCACGAAGGCGGTGAGCGCCAGGGCGGCGGCTTCCTGGTCGAAGCCTTTCTTCACCGCGTAGACCGGAAGGAAGCTCAGGTTCGCAGCATCGAGCACGGCGAACATGGCAACCGCAATCAGCAGGATCGGTGCCTTGCGCGCGAAGGAGAAGACGGAGAGCGCGGTCTCATCCGCGCTGTCGACCTCCTCGTCCTTCACGAACAGGATGGGAAGTGTTGCGGCGAGCAGCACCGCGGCGCCGACAAGGAAGGGAAGGGCCCCCTCGATGCCGGTGAAGGTGATGACGGCGGGCCCGCCGCCGAAGCTCAGCGCCAAAACGGAGGTGTAGATGGCCAGGATGCGCGAGCGCCAGGCGCCCTCGGCAAACCGCACGATCCACGCCTCGCTGATGGCGAACAGGATCGAGACGAAGAAGCCCTGCAGAACGCGCAGGCCGAACCACCACCAGAAAACCGGGAACAGGGGATAGCAGACGATCACCGCCGCGGTGAGCAGGGCCGCGCCGATCACCGCGCGCTTGGCCCCGAAGCGGCGCACCACGAAGGGAATGACGAAGACCGCGAGCATAATGCCCAGCGGGTGCATCGCCGCGTTGTAGCCGATGATGTGCGGAGGAACGCCCCTGCTTTCCATGATGAGCGAGAGCAGCGGGAACATCAGCCCGAAGGTGAAGCCGAAGACGGCAATCGCCGCGATCGCCGCCAGCAGGTTGGTGATGCGCTGCTTATCCATGCCGGCTCGTCATGCCGGTGATCCATGGGCCGTTTCCCGCACCAGCTTTCCGCCGCTTGCCAGCAGGCCCACCAGAAGGATCACATAGAACAGGGCGAGTGTTACCGGCATGGCGCCGATCCCGAAGAGGTCGATGGCAACGCCTGCGATTGGCGGGCCAACCAGGCCGCCCACACCCCACATGGCGGCGATTGCGGCTGCGCCCGCGATCAGGTCCGGGCCGGTGAAGCGGTCACCCAGCGTCGTAAGCGCCACCACATAGACACCGAAGGCAGACGCCGTGAGCAGCACCATGACGGGCCACACCAGCCAGTGCGTGATGACCACGAGCAGGCTCAGTGACAGCAGCACGGTGAGGCAGGCCGTTATCAGCATCACCCCCTGCCGCGACCAGTGGTCGGCGAGCCAGCCGATGGGATAGAACATCACCACGTTGCCGATGATGCCGAAGCCGAGGATCCAGCTGGCGGTGTCCAGTTCGAGCCCGCTGCGGATGCCGTAGATGGTGAAGAAGGAAATCAGCACATTGTCGAACAGCGTCGCGGCGGCCACCGCGAAGAGCAGCATCGGCGCCTTGCGCAGGAAGGCGAGGAAGTGACCGCCGCCCTCCGTTTGGCGGAAGCTCGAGTCCTCCACCTCCACGAAGGCGAGCGGCAGGATGCTGATCAGGATGCAGATGATGCCAATGCCCCAGGGCAGGAAGCCGTCAAGCCCCGTCCATGGCAGGATGAGCGGCCCCACCGCGAAGCTCACCGCGAGAAGCGAGGTGTAGAGACCCATCACCCGCCCGCGGTTCTCACGCGTGGAGAAGGACAGTACCCAGGTCTCGCTGATGGTGAAGAGCGCACTCGTCGCCAGGCCAAAGATGAAGCGCAGCGGGAACCACATCCAGACCGGCGAAACGCTGATCGCCGCCAGGCTGAGGACGAGGATGCCAACCAGCGCGAAGGCGGCCCGCCGCGTGCCGACGTTGCCGAGGAACCTGGGCAGGAAGGGACCCGCAAGCAGGATGCCGATTGGCCCCATGGCCACGTTGAGGCCGATGGCCCAGGCGGGCCAGCCCTCGCGTTCCATCAGCAGCGGCATCAGCTGCATCGTGAGGCCGAAGGCGATGTCGCACGCGCCCACCGCCGCCAGCGCGGCAATAATGTTCCCGGTGCGGGAGCGGGCGGTGGCGTCGGCTGTCATGTATCCCGATGTGGGTTGAACCGGTGTTCAGCAAGGCTGTAGACGGCGGCATCCCGCACGGCAAGGTGGTTGCGCCCCCCGCGCCGCGCAGCTATGCACCCGGGCCATGACAAAACTCCAGGCTTTCATCATTCCTGTGACACCCTTCCAGCAGAATTGCTCGCTCGTCTTCGATGAGGCGCGCAAAATCGGCGCTATCGTCGATCCGGGCGGGGACGTTCCTTCCATCCTGGAGGCCATAGGCCAGAGCGGCATCACCATCGAGAAGATCCTGCTCACCCACGGCCACATCGACCATGCGGGCGGCGCAGCCGAACTCCGGGAGAAGCTCGGCGTGCCGATCGAGGGTCCGCACACCGAGGACCTGTTCCTGCTCGAGACCCTCGCCCAGACCGGCGCGCAGTACGGCATGACGGATGCGCGGCCCGTGACGCCCGACCGCTGGCTGAAGGAGGGTGACGGCGTCACCATCGGCGACCTCGCCTTCGCGGTCTATGAGGCGCCAGGCCATACGCCGGGGTCCGTGGTGTTCTTCAACGCGGACAGCCGCTTCGCGCTGGTGGGTGACGTGCTGTTCAAAGGCTCCATCGGCCGCACCGACTTCCCGCGCGGTGACCACGCCACGCTGATCCGCTCGATCAAGGAAAAGCTCTATCCGCTGGGCGACGACGTCGTGTGCCTGCCCGGCCACGGTCAGCCTTGCCAGATCGGCGAGGAGCGGCTGAGTAATCCGTTCCTTGCCGATTGAGCGGCCGGACCTTGCGGGCGATCGGCGGTTACCTGCCGTAATTGGCGGCCAGGTAAGCGATGATCGCCTTCTGGTCTTCTTCCTCGATCGGGGCGCCCATGATCGTCACCATCTTGTTCACATAGGCTTGCCAGCCCCTTTCATCCTGAAAGGGTGAATTCATCTGGATGAAATCGAGGCTATGGCACGCGCTGCAGTTGGCCTCAACGATGTCTCGGCCGGGGGCATCCTTCAGGACGATCTCCTGCTCGTCAGCCAGGGCATGGCTTGCAGCAGAGCAGGCAAGAATTGTGGCGCCGAGCAGCAAGGATTTCATGCGAGCTCTCATCACAGCGCCTCTATCGAAACAGTCTGAACCAAGTTGTTGTTGTAACCTGAGTGATTGAAGATCAGCTTCGAGACCTGGGTCAGGCCACGGCTGTTTGTGGCGCGCGCCATGATCGCGTGGCGGCCCGGAGCAGGTGTGAATTGCAACGACCACTGCCGCCACGAAAACCGTCCAAGATCATCCCCGAGACGTGCCGGACGCCAACTCTGGCCAGCATCCGTCGAGACATCGACGGCCGCAATGCCATGACCCCCATCCCAAGCCAGTCCGCGCACCTCATGCGGCTTGCCCGCAGGGATGGTTTGTCCGGGCCTCAGGC
>CAIYXE010000696.1 GCA_903930095.1 uncultured Hyphomicrobiales bacterium | reverse complement strand
TGACGCTGTCAGCAACGTCGTGGCACTGGCGTTGTAATCATGCCGTCATCAACCGAGCCAAGTGGAATTTACAGCAACTTTCGGACTTGACCCTGCATCCAGCGCCGCATGAAGGCTTGAATGGCCTCGCTCAGCCGCCCGAGTGTAAATCAGAAGCCGTTTCAGATAAGCGACATTCCCCCGAAAAACGATTAACGCCGTAGTCCCCCTCACACCCGAAGCGTGCTTTGGATCATTCTCTGGATCACTTGAGGATAGAATTTTTGGCCTCTTTGGCCAGTGATGACGGAGAGGCTGTCGGGCTTCATTGCCTCACCGTCCTCGCCGTTGTAAGGCTCAATAGTTACCGTTTTCAACGAGGCACGATTTGATCATCCGCAGATTTCGCCCGGGTTGGGAATCTCTTGGTCTTGTGGCGGACTTTGTCGCTGCGGAGCCACCCTTCGGCGATTTTAGGTCCAAAAAACTTCTCGCAGCAATTCGCCACCAACTGTCAAGCGGACAACACGCCGCCGGTTTCGAGGGTGACCAACTGGTTGCTTATTGCGGCTGGCTTCTGACGTCCCTGGCGGCTGGTCAAGCTTGGCTGGAGGGCAAGGGCGATCTCATTGCTGTGGCCGAAGACAGGGCGGATTCGGCTGCTCTCACGATCGTTCGCATTCCGCTTAGGGCTAATGTGCTGCCTATGATCCGCGCCTGCCGAAACCAAAACCCCGGCAAGCGCATCTTCTTCAACCGGAACTACACAGAAAACGGCGCCGCTACCAAGAAATCTACCGTCCCGAACCGAGTTTCAGGCGGAACGTCGCATAAGGTCCATGCATGAATGCGTCAGTGCGGCTGCTGCTAAATTCACCATCTCCGCTCTTGGCATCATCAACGGATTCCAGCAGGTTCCACCATTGCTGAGCACGGTAGCCAAATTCCAACGATGCGTTGGATAACACGTTGAACTGGATGCCAGCCGAACCTTCCAGATTGTAGATGGTACCATTGTTGGTGATGTTAAACCCGCCTCTTCCTGCGTCTGTTTCGTCGTAGCTGAAGTCTTTCTCGAAATCGCCGAACAGCACAGAACCCGAACTGGCGAGTACAAGACGCGGTCCATCCTCCATCAACGGGATCAGGGCGTCGATACCTAGGCGTGGGCCAATTGCGCTTACCGAGTTCTCGTGGTCGTATTGGCCGAGCTCGCCGCCGCCATCATCCTCGTAGCCGTAGCTGATTTTGTTCTCGGCGAGAACGACGCGAGGCCCCGCATAGACCCGCAGGTCAACGCCAGCGATGAGGTCCGGATGGTAGCCCGCCTCGAGATCGAGGGTGATGACGCTCAGCTCGTTGCTCGCCCACTCGGTATCCCCCGTGTTAGGAGGCGATGCCGCGCTGTCGTCCTCGGAGGACATGATCGATTGTGCAGATGCCCGCCAGTCCCAATGACTGTCGATTCGCTGTCCCATGACCAACGCGGTAAACCACGCCTCTGAACCAGGTTGGAGCGACTCTAGATTTCCTACCTTGTTATCAGTGGGATCTACGCTGAAATTGTCTTCGCTCCTGTTGAACAAATAGCCGCCCGTAACGGACAGGTACACTTCAGTTACATCAACAGGACGAGACTCGACGTCCGCAGCCCAAGCCGGATTGTTTGCAAAGACGACCGCGAGACCGATCAACGAGGTCCTGACGAGTTGACGGAAGCGGAATGAATATGAGCGCCCTAAGAGCAGCATCGCGATGGCTTTCAATTGCCGCCGCAAATATCTCGGGGCGAGCTGCGATGTCTACCAACTCGCAGTATACTCCTCTGGCCAATTAATCACACCCAGCTTGACGAAGGTTTTGCTTTCTGGTCCGATGCCGAGATACGGCACATCTGACCGTCCAGGAAGTTCATGTGTAGGTCTATATACCTCATAAACCCGCGTGAATCGGGCCCCTCCTATCATAGCATGGATTTCCTAAAGGCCTGGGGGCTCGTCAATGCCACAGGCCTAGCCGACCTCTCGACAACCACCATAGCAGCATTTGCACCGCAGGGCTGGACTGTCACGATCTGCGATGAGCGGGTGCAGACCGTCGATTTTGACACGAACGCCGCCTACATCGGCATCACAGGCAAGGTCACGCAGCGCCAGCGCATGAAAGAACTAGCCGAAACCTTCCGACGCAAAGGCAAAATTGTCTTGATCGGCGGCCCTCACGCAAGCCTGAACCCCGAGGACGTCCGAGCGCATTGCGATATCCTTGTGCGGGGAGAGATTGAGGATATCGCGGAACAACTGTTTGCTGCATTGGCTGCTGGGCAGTGGTCGCCGGAATACATAGGAGGAAAGCCGGACCTCCGCAAAAGTCCCGTGCCGCGGTGGGATCTCTACCCTCGGGGTCTAGCGTTGGCTGCCCAGGTCCAGACATCACGTGGCTGTCCGTTTGAATGCGAGTTCTGTGATGTCATCCAATATGCAGGCCGTAAGCAGCGTTGGAAAGAACCGCCTCAGGTCATTTCCGAACTCGAACTTCTCTATGAGAAGGGATTTCGGGATGTTTTCCTGGCAGATGACAACTTGACGGTGTTCAGAAAGCGGGCGCGTGATCTGCTCACTGCACTCGTGGAGTGGAACGGCAAACTCGCGAGCGAGCGCATGCGGTTCACTACCCAGGTCTCGGTCGATATAGCCCGAGATGGCGAGATGCTTGACTTGTGCCGCCGAGCGGGGCTCGAGAACGTCTTTATCGGCATCGAGACTCCCAACGTGGAAAGCCTTGCGGAAACCCAAAAACGCCAAAACCTCAATGTCGATCTCAAGGCCGCTGTGGAGAAGTTCGCGCGTGCTGGGATCATGGTGATCGGCGGCTTCATCGTGGGCTTTGATCACGATGGTCCTGATATCTTTGACCGGCAGGCCCAGTTCATCCAGCAATTGCCGGTGCCTATTGCGCAGATGGGCTTGCTGGTCGCCCCCCACGCAACACCGCTTTATGCCCGCCTGCAAAGCGAAGGACGGCTAATCGATGACGGCAACCACGGAGCGGGCAATCTGCTTTCAACTAACATCATGCCCTTGCGCATGTCGCTTGATGCGCAGAGGGAGGGTATGAAGTGGCTACTCAACAGAATTTATGCCCCAGTGAATTTTGCCGCACGCCTAAAGCACTTCGCTGACCTTTGCCCCCGTCCTCAGTATACCGTTCCCCGACCCAGAGTGAGTGCGCTCGAAGCTGCGATCGCTCGCACTCTCGCACAGCATGGTCAGGGAGAGAGAATGCTTGTAGTGTTTCTTGAAAACCTGCTCCTGCGCCGGCCGGATCTTCACTCCCGTATCACTTATGCCCTGCTAGGCTATGCGCAACTGCGACACATGCTGGATACCGAGGGGATTTGGGACCCAGTGCTCGGCACCAAGGATATGCTAACCGCCGCGTGAGAATCGGGAACTGACATCGCTGACCAAATGCCTACCACGTCTCCGACCATCACCAGTGACGGCTCCTCCGGCGGCCCAATCAGACGCGGACCACCTCATGACGCGGGACGACGCCGCTATTCAGCCCCCGAGACCGTGGCATGCCCAGCCACTCGCGGATCGCAGAGCACAGGAGTGACCTTCAATGAACCAGCCCGCTGCACATATTCTTTTTCGCATTCTTTGCGCCGGCCTCATGGCTCCAACAGCGGCTGACATCGGCCGGACGCTTTATCAGTGGGCAAGCGGTTTCCCGCCGGTGAACTGGAGCATCACGGGGCGCTGGTTTCTCATGGTGCTTTCGGGTCAGGCCTATGTGCCCGGCATCGCGGCTGCCCCGTCACTGCCACATGAACTCATCGCCGGGCATGCGGCATACTATACGATCTCGATGATCTTCGCTGCGGTCTATCTCATAGGCCTCGCTGTTCTGGGGCGCAGTCCCAGTCTGGCCAACGGGCTGGCCTTCGGCTTGGCGACCATGGCCTTCCCCTTCCTCGTGCAGATGCCGCTCATGGGGATGGGAATATTCGCAATCGACACAGCAACACCCGGCCTCATCGTGATCCGCACCCTGATACATCATTCAAGCTTCGGCATTGGCCTCGCGCTTGGGGCCCTTTTGGCGGACAGGCTGTTCATGCGGCGCTCATGACTTCGGCGTCCACGCCAAAGCCTCCGGGCACCGCAGTCTCACGTCAGGCCTCCCCATCCTGCCACGGGGGATTTCCAACCCATTGACAAGCGTGGCTTTTTCGGAGAGGGAAAATGCCGATTTTTCGCTTTCTCCGCAATTGCCAATTCAGACGGGAACAGGATGACCATGATGTCAATGACGAGACGGACTACGCTGGCTGCGCTGCTGGGCGCAGTGGCGCTTCCGGTGGCGGGCGCCCGCGCGGCCGGACTTGACGAACTGCGCATGGACTGGGCGACTTACAACCCGGTCAGCATTGTGCTGAAGGAACAAGGGCTGATCGAGAAGGAATTCGCCGCCGACAATATTCCGGTGCGCTGGGTTCAGTCCCTGGGGTCCAACAAGGCGCTTGAGTTCCTGGCGGCGGGATCGATCCATTTCGGCTCGACGGCGGGCGCGGCAGCACTGATCAACCGCATCAACGGCAACCCGGTCCGGTCTGTCTACGTCTTCTCGCGGCCGGAATGGACGGCGCTGGTGACGCTGAAGGACAGCCCGATCAACACCGTTGCCGACCTCAAGGGCAAGAAGGTGGCCGTCACCCGCGGCACGGACCCGCATGTCTTCCTCGTCCGTGCCATTGCCGATGCGGGCTTGAGCGATGACGACGTGACGTTCGTGCTGCTCCAGCACGCTGACGGCCGGCTTGCCCTGACGCGGGGCGACGTCGACGCCTGGGCGGGGCTCGACCCGATGATGGCCTCCGCCGAATTGCAGGACGGTGCGCGCCTGTTCTTCCGCAAGCCCGAGGCCAATAGCTGGGGCGTTCTCAACGTCAGCGAGGAATTCGCCGCGGCCCACCCCGACATCGTGAAGCGCGTGATCAAAGTCTATGAGGAAGGCCGGGCATGGGCGCTGGCCAACCCTGACGCGCTGGCGGAACTGCTGGCCGCGACGGCCAAGATCCCCGTCGATGTGGCCAGGAAGCAGCTGGGCGAGCGCACCGACCTTACCCACAACAAGATTGGCGATGCCCAGCGTCAATCGATCCTCGCGGCGGGTCAGGCGCTGCAGTCCGCGGGCGTGATCGAGGCCGACGTCGATGTGCAATCGGCGGTGGACAAGCTCATCGATCGCAGTTTTACTGAGGGGCTTGCAAACTGACCAACCCCCGATTGATGACGAACTGAGGTTTCGGTGACCGCTTCCGACATGAGCGGCGCAGGGAACACGCCCCGCGCCGCGACAGCATCGGGCAGCGCCTATCTCGGGCTGCTGCTGCCGGTGGCACTGGCAATAGTCTGGGAAGCGGCTGTGGCGCTCGGCATCGTCAGCGGCAGGCTTATGCCGCCACCCTCGCGCATCGGGGCAACGCTCTACGATCTCGCACGTGACGGGGAACTGTTCGTTCATATCGGCGCGACGCTGTGGCGGGTGGCCCTCGGCTTCGTGCTTGGCACCGTGGCCGGAACGCTCATGGGAGCGATCGCTGGCTATTCGGCAGTGGTCCGCCGCATCGTCGACCCGACGCTGCAGGGACTGCGCGCAGTGCCGTCGATTGCATGGGTTCCGCTCTTCATCCTGTGGCTCGGGATTTTCGAGGAGTCCAAGGTGACGCTGATCGCGGTGGGCGTCTTCTTCCCGGTCTACCTGGGCGTGATGGGCGCCTTTGCCTCGGTCGACCGGAAGATCGTCGAGGTGGGGCGGATGTTCAGGCTGAAGGGGCTGGCGCTGGTGCGGCGCATCCTGCTGCCCGCAATCCTGCCTGCCTATGTGATCGCGCTGCGCTCCGGCCTTGGACTGGGCTGGATGTTCGTGGTCGCGGCGGAATTCATGGGCGCTTCAGAGGGGCTCGGCTATCTGCTCGTCGACGGCCAGCAACTGGGCAAGCCCGACCAGATCATCGCCGCCATCCTGACCTTTGCCGTACTGGGCAAGCTGACGGACTACCTGCTGGTGATGGCCTTCGCGCCATTCCTGCGCTGGCAGGATTCCTTTGCCTCATCGCAATGACGGGCGCAGCATGATCACCTTCGACGGAATCGGCAAGCGATACGCCAACCAGACATTGGCGCTGGAAGGCATCAACCTCAGTGTTGGCGATGGCGAGATCATCGCCATTCTCGGCGGCTCGGGCTGCGGAAAGTCCACGCTGCTGAGGCTTGCCTCGGGGCTCGACCAGCCAACCGCGGGAACCGTCGCGCTCGATGGCGCGGTGATCCGCGAGCCGCACCCCGCCATCGGCATGGTGTTCCAGGAGCCGCGCCTGCTGCCCTGGCTGAAAATCTCCGACAATGCGGGCTTCGGCCTCGCAAGCCTTGATGAGGCGACGCGGCGCGAACGGGTGAAGCGCGTGCTCGAACGGATCGGGCTCGGCGGCTATGGCGATTCCTGGCCGCGCGAACTCTCGGGCGGCCAGGCGCAGCGCGTGGCGATTGCGCGCGCCCTGGTTCCGCAGCCGAAGGTGCTCCTGCTCGACGAGCCGTTCTCCGCCCTTGACCCCTTCACGCGCGCCAGCCTGCAGGAGGCCCTGCTCAGCCTCTGGGCGGCGCAGAAACCCACGCTCGTTATCGTCACGCACGACATCGAGGAGGCAATCGTGCTGGCGGACCGGATCGCCGTGATGCGCCCCTCCCCCGGGCGGATCTTCACCGAGATCAAGGTCGACCTGCCGCGCCCGCGCGCGCGCCTCTCAGATGAATTCATCGCTCTCGAACGGCGCATATTGTCGGCGCTCGATGGTTCGCTCAGCAAAGCCGGGGCAGAACAGAAACCCTATGGCGTTGACGAGGCCGCCGCGGCGGCCGCACATTGGTGGTAGGAATAAGGAAGCATGACCCATGGACTCTGAATCCCTGCGCAAGATGCAGGCTCCGCTCAAGGAGCAATACCGCGCCGCACCGGACGCGGCCATCATCACGCTCAAGGCACGGGGCGAACTCGATTCAGCCTCGATCGCCTGCAAGGTGGAGACCGGAAGGGCGCTGGCTGTCGCCGGCCTTCATCCGGCCACGGGCGGATCGGGGCTCGAACTGTGCTCGGGCGACATGTTGCTGGAGGCTTTGGTTGCCTGCGCCGGAGTGACACTGAAGGCGGTGGCGACCGCGCTCGATATCGAGCTCAGGAGCGGAACCGTATCCGCCGAGGGCGACCTCGACTTCCGCGGCACACTGGGCGTCGAGAAGACAGCGCCCGTGGGTTTCCGTGACATCCGGCTGACCTTCGACGTCGACAGCGATGCGCCGCAAGAGAAGATCGACACGCTGCTGAAGCTGACGGAGCGCTACTGCGTGGTGCTGCAGACGCTTTCCAAGCCGGCCGCGATAACCACGACAGTCAGCAGAAACGGCGCGTAACGCGGCGGGCGGTCAGTTGCGGTCAACGCCCCCAATCGTACCGTCATGCCAGCGAAAACTGGGGTGACGGCATCGTCGGAGCGCATTCCTTCAGTGATCGCAACAAATCGCCTGCCGCTCCAAGGTTCAGCCTTTCTATTGGACGTCGATGCGGATGACGGCGAAGGCGAGACTATCCTCGCCCTCCTGGCCCGCGAAGCTGTCAGGCGGTCCCAGTAGCCAGAGCGGGCCCCGCCCGCCGAAGCTGAGGGGCTTGCCATCCGCCGCGAGAGCGAGAATCAGCTTGCCACGGGCAATGTCGTCCCCCGTGAATTCAGGCGCGTAGCCATCGAAGGCCTGGACGAGGATTTTGGCTCCCTCGGCACCTGCGGCCTTCAGAACGTCGCCGATCTCCGGTCCGGTTGCGGTCACCTCCCGCGGCCAGCCTTCATAGCGGACAGTGACACTGCGCTGTGGAAGCGATTGCAGTTCCGCCAAGGTGAATGTGAAGGCCTTGTCGAACTTCACCTCCAGATGCGCGAAGACGGCATCCTCGAAGGCATCGACCGGCCCGCGGTTCGGTTTGGCGATATTGCCCGTGACGGTGAGAACAACCGGCCCGCCGCCATCCGCTGCAAGCGCAACAGGTGCAGCCAAGAGGCCGCTCACGACAACGGCTAAAAGAACGCGTAAGTAACGCAGCATTGTAGGTCTCCCAGTGTTTGTCTGTGGCAAGGGCATCATCCGTTGCGTGGCAGCTTGTCTCCAAGGCGGGCGCGCCTTGCGAGCATGGCCTGATGGGCCTCGGGTGAGCCGTCATGGAACGAGCCGAACCATTTGTCGAGCGGCACCATGCCGTCCGAGTAGTTCACCTCGAAATACTTGTGGTGCAGGTAGTGGGCGTAATAGGACACATCCATGGACGCCTCGCCGCCGAGTTCCAGGCGGTCGAACCCAGTGTGCCCCTGTGCTGGCGCGACGCCGAGCCGTGATGCGAGATTGATCATGTGCACAGGGTGGGCGGGAATGACGAAGAACAGCAGGATGGACGCGAAATAGATCGCATGCTCGATCGGGTGCATCGACAGCCCCGACCATGGACCCGGATTGACATTGCGATGATGCAGGTGGTGCGCCCACTTGTAGAGCAGCGGGAAATGCACCAGGCGATGGGCGAAGTAGAAACCGACCTCATGAATGACCGGCACGATGAGGAACATGGCGAGGAACCACACCGGGTTACTGTCGTATGAGATCATCGGCGCATAGCCGTTGGCATAGGCCCACAGCAGAAGAACCTCATA
>CAIYXE010000695.1 GCA_903930095.1 uncultured Hyphomicrobiales bacterium | reverse complement strand
CCGATCGCCACGCGCTCGATGCCGGAAAGCGCAGAGATCAGGGTCAGCGTCGACGCCGTGGTGGCTGCGAAGCGGAGTTCATCGACGACGCTGCCGCCGGCACCGAAGAGAGCGATTGACGTCATGGACAAAACCTCGGATAGTTTTGAGGTCTGCTTACATGCTGCTGGTATGACAAGTCAATCAGAGGCCAGCCTGATCGGAGCTTTCCCCCATGGGACTTAAGCAACTTGCCGCGAAGAAAGAGCCGAAAATCGGCAACTTCATCGTGGAGTTTGCCACGCCGGGCATTGGCCACATCCTCAAGGCGGCGGGGATGGACTTCGCCTTCTTCGACATGGAGCATTCAGGCTTCTCCTTCGAGACTCTGAAGAGTGCGGTGCGCTATTTCGAGGCGGCTGGCATCCCAACCATCACCCGCGTGCCCGCCCTAGAGAATGACATGCTCGCCAGGGCCTGCGACATGGGGGCTGAGGGCCTGCTCGCCCCTATGATCTCGACGCCGGCACAGGCCAAGGCCATGGTCGACTCGGTCAAATACTATCCCACCGGAAAGCGCGGCGTCGGCCTTCAGATGGCGCATGACAATTACCGTGCCGCCCCCGTGGCCGAGGCCCTGAACGCCGCCAATGCGCGGACCGCCGTGGTCTGCCTGATCGAGACGGCGGAGGGTGCTGAGAATGTCGATGCCATCGCCACCGTGCCTGGCGTTGACGGGCTGTGGGTCGGCCATTTCGATCTCTCGGTCTCGCTCGGCATTCCGGGCGAGTTCAGCAATCCGGTATTCCTGGCCGCCGTGGACCGCATCATCGCGGCGGCGAAAAAGCACAACCGCTTCCTCGGCCGCCTCGTGCCCAATGTCGAACAGGGCATCACTCTCTACAAGCAGGGCTTCGACTTCATCTGCTACTCAGGAGACATCTGGGTGCTGCGTGATGGACTTGCCGCCGCAGGCAAGGCGATCCGCGAGGGGGTGCGCTGATGGCTGAATTCCGCGTTGCCCTGTCCGGAGATTTCAGGAAAGCGGACGGATCGCCCACCTTCCCCGATTTCGATCTGACCCCACTCTTGACCGCGAAGAATGTCGAGACAGTCTATCTCGACAATGTCTCGCCCTTGAAGGGCGAACAGCTCGCGGATTTCGACGCGCTGATCCTGCTCGCTCACCGTTTCGACGCGGGCAGCGTGCCGAAGTCCGGCCGCCTCGCCGTGGTGGCGCGCTTCGGCGTTGGCTATGACACGGTGGACGTACAGGCCTGCACCACCAATGACATTGCACTCGTCATCACGCCCGATGGCGTGAGGCGGCCTGTTGCCGTCTCGATCATCACCTTCATCCTGGCGCTGACCGGCAAGGTGATGGTGAAGGACAGGCTGGCCCGCATGGGCGGCCCCGGCTTTGCCGCGCGCGGTGAGCATATGGGCGTAGGGCTTGTGGGCAAGGTGCTGGGCTCTCTTGGCGTGGGCAACATCGGGGCTGAGATGTTCCGGCTGGCAAAGCCCTTCGACATGAAGTTCATCGCGCATGACCCCTTCGCCGACAAGGCGGTTGCCGCCGAACTCGGCATCGAGCTCGTCTCTCTCGAAGAGCTTTTCGCACTCTCCGACATACTGTGCGTCAACTGCCCGCTGACGCCCGAGACGCATCACATCGTCAATGCCGAGCGCCTGGCGCTGATGAAGCCAACGGCTTTTTTCATCAACACGGCGCGCGGCCCCATCGTCGACCAGAAGGCGCTGACCAGGGTACTGCAGGACCGCAAGATCGCAGGCGCCGGCCTCGACGTCTTCGAGCAGGAGCCGACGGACCCGAACGATCCCCTCCTCAAGCTCGACAACATCATCGCAGCTCCGCATGCCCTGTGCTGGACCGACCAGTGCTTCGCCGGCAATGGCGCGGCGGATGTGAAGGCGGTGCTGGACGTCATGATGGGGCAGCTGCCGCGCGGCATCGTGAACCGCGAGGTGGTGGACAGGCAAGGCTTCAAGGCCAAGCTCGAAGGCTTCGCGAAGCGCTTCGGCTGAGCCTCAAGGATTCCCCCGGTCACAGGGGGACAAACGAATGGCTGCCCTCCGGCGGCCGTTCATCACATGGGAGGAAGACATGGTTACACGACGCGACATTGGCAAGATCGGCATTGCCGCCGGCCTTGCCGGGACGGCCGGACTGACACCGCGTGCTGCCTATGCGGCGGATGGCGCCGCCGCGGCTGTCGAGGCCGCCAAGCAGTTTGCGGGTCAGACGATCACCATCGTCTGGGAGGCAGGGCTCCAGTCCCTGGACCCGCTCAATTTCTCAGGCCCCAAGTGGAAGGAACTCACGGGAATCGATATCAAGGTGGTCGAGGTCCCGGTGGCCGAGATGTTCACCAAGATCATGCAGGATTTCCGCTCTGGTGCTGGCGCCTATGACGCGCTGAACGTCATCCCCTCCTGGATGCCCGACCTGGCCAATGCCGGCGCCCTCGAAGAGCTCGACTCCTACGTCGACAAATATGGTTATCGCGATGAGCTGATGAAGATCGCGCCGACCTACCGCGACAACCAGATGAAGGTGGGCGGCAAGATCTTCGGGCTTCCCGACGACGGTGACGTCTTCGTGATGTACTATCGCACGGACGTCTTGAACGACCCCGCGATCCAGAAGGCCTACAAGGAGAAATACGGCGCTGACCTGCCGGTGCCGCCGACCAACTGGAAGGACTTCGACCAGGTGGGTGCCCTCATCACCGAGGTGACGGGCGGCAAGACCTATGGCGCGGCCTTCTTCCGTGAATCGGGCTATGGCAACTTCATGTTCCAGGAACGCTTCCGCAATGAGGGCGGCAAGTTCTTCGACGCCGAGACCATGAAGGCGACGATCAATTCGGACGCAGGCGTCAAGGTGTTCACCGACTGGCTGGCCGAGAACAAGTGGGCCCCGGCGGGTGTGGAGCAGTGGGGCTTCGTCGAGAACCTCGCCGCCTTCCTGCAGGGCCAGACGGCCATGACCATCTCCTGGCCACCCTATGGCCGCTGGGCCGCAAGCTACGGCACAGACCAGGAAGTGATGAGCTGGGTTCCGAAATCCACCATCGCCGGCAAGGTCGGCTATGCCATGACGCCGGGCGGCCATCCGGAACTGGCGGCGGGCTTCTGCCTCTCGGTCTCGTCCACCTCGAAGAACAAGGAAGCGGCCTATCTGTTCATCCAGTGGCTGAACAGCGAGGCAACCAGCCTCGAGCGCGTCAAGCTGCCTTACGCGCTGCGTGACCCGTTCCGTGACTCGCACTTCACTGATGCGGGCTATGCGGCGCTCTGGCCGGAAGCCAAGGACTATCTCAAGGCCCTCCAGGACGGCGCCAACAACGGCCTCCTCGACCTGTCGCTCCTCCAGACCGACAAATACGAGGAAGTGCTGCGCCAATCCGTCTCAAAGCTCTGGGCGGGTGAGGACCCGAAAGCGATCCTCGATGCCGCCGCCGCCGAGTGGGACGCGATCACCGAGAAGATCGGCGTCGACAAGCAGAAGGCGGTTTATGCCGACTGGACGTCGAAGTCGGGCGCCTACCCGAAGATGTGATAAGCAGGTTTCCTCCCTTCTCTTCCTCTCCCCCTCAGGGGGAGAGGAATTAGACTCCGCCTCTGGAACACATGTCCGCCAAAGCCCTTCACCCCGACCGACACTTCAAATACTGGCTGGTGGCCCCCGCCATCCTCCTCCTGCTGCTGATCGGGCTGTTCCCGCTCATCTATTCGCTCATCGTCTCCTTCATGCGTATCGACATGATGGACACGGACACTTCCTTCGCGGGCCTCTACAATTACCAGAACCTGTTCAAGGACTCCCGCCTCTGGTGGTCGCTGGCGCATACGCTGCTGATCACGGTGATCGCGCTGCCGCTGGAACTGATCCTCGGCCTCGCCATGGCCTATCTCTTCCTGGAGAAAATGCCGGGACGGCCGATCTTCATCTCGCTTCTCATGCTGCCCACCATCATCTCACCCATCGTGGCGGGTGCGACATGGCGGCTGCTGTTCGACAACCGCTATGGCCCGATCAACCAGATCGTCAGCTGGCTCTGGGGCGCGCGTGTCGATGCGCTGTGGACGATCAGCCCCACCCTCGTCTACCCGGCCATCATCTTCTGCGAGATCTGGCAGTGGACGCCCTTCATGTTCCTCATCCTTCTCGCCGCCCTCTCCAACGTCGATAAGTCGCAGACGGAAGCAGCCGAGATCGACGGGGCCTCCTTCCTGCGCACCTTCCGCTACATCGTGTTGCCCGCCATATGGCCGGTCATGGCAATCGCCATCCTGATCCGCGGGCTCGATCTCTTCCGCATCTTCGACATCATCTGGGCGCTCACCAAGGGCGGGCCCGGCACCATGACGGAGACCATCTCGATATATGCCTATGTGCAGGGCTTCAAGCAGTTCGAGACGAGTTACACGGCGGCCATCGCCTTCCTGGTCATCCTCATCCTGACCGTGATCTGCATCTGGGCAATCCGCCGGATGGGACTGGTGAAATAAGGGATTGGTGAAATGAGTGCACTTCCCCTCCACCGCCATCCCGGAATCAGGCTCGCGCTGCGCTATCTCATGGCCACGGCGCTGGTCGTGATCTTCGTGTTCCCGGTCTATTGGCTGTTCATCATCTCCTTCAAGACGCCGGATGAGATCTTCGCTTTCCCGCCCGTGTGGTATCCGGAGCAGATCCAGTTCGCGAACTACCGCGTGCTGTTCAAGGATGGCGACGCGATCACGGTCGGCAACAGCCTGATCCTCGCCTCCGTCTCCACCTTCTTCGCCATGATCCTCGGCACGATCGCGGCCTACAGCCTGGTCCGCTTCAAGACCGGGGGCGAGAACCTCGCGGTGTGGATCATCTCACAGCGCATGATGCCGCCTGTGGCCATCGTCTTCCCGCTGTTCCTGCTCTATGTGTGGCTAGGCTGGGTCGACAGCTATTTCGGCCTCATCCTGCTCTACACCGCCTTCTCGCTGCCTTACGTGATCTGGATGATGCGCGGCTATATCGAGGACATTCCGCTGGAGCTTGAGGAGTCGGCCCTGGTCGACGGCTGCACCCGCTGGGAGGTACTGTGGAAAGTGGTGCTGCCCATGGCGCGCACGGGCCTTTTCGCCACCGCCGTCTTCACCTTCATCTTCGCGTGGAACGACTTCCTGTTCGCCCTCGTGCTGACGCGCACGGAGGTGACGACCTATACGGTCCAGGTCACGCATTACTTCGGCGGCCAGTCGAACCTGTGGGCCAAGATCGCCGCCATGTCGGTTCTGGGCACTATTCCCGTCTTCTTCACCGTCGCGGTCATGCAGCGCTATCTGGTGCGCGGCATCTCCATGGGCGCAGTCAAGGGTTGAGCATGTCGGACCTCAAGATCGCCAATCTCCACAAGCATTACGGCGCCTTCCATGCGGTGAAGGGCATCGACCTCGACGTGGCCTCGGGCGAGTTCACGGTGCTGGTCGGGCCATCGGGCTGCGGCAAGTCCACGCTGCTCCGCACCATCGCCGGGCTCGAGGAGGCAAGCTCCGGCAAGATCGAGATCGGTGGGCGCGACGTGACATGGGCGAGGCCGCGCGACCGGGACATCGCCATGGTGTTCCAGAACTATGCGCTCTACCCTTATCTCAACGTGAAGGACAACATCGCCTTCGGCCTTCGCGCCCGGAAGTTCGCGGAACCGGAAGTCGAGAAGCGTGTGGCGCGCGCCGCGGAAATTCTGGGCATCGCCCACCTCCTCGCCCGGTTTCCCCGTGAGCTGTCGGGCGGCCAGCGCCAGCGCGTGGCCATCGGCAGGGCCATCGTGCGCGATGCGATCCTGTATCTCTTCGATGAGCCGCTCTCCAACCTCGATGCGCAATTGCGTGATGACATGCGGGTCGAGATCAAGCGGCTTCACCAGGAACTGGGCCGCACCATGGTCTATGTCACCCATGACCAGATCGAGGCCATGACGCTGGCTGACCGCATCGTGCTACTGCGCGATGGCGTCATCGAGCAGCAGGGCGCGCCGCTTGATCTGTTCGAGCGGCCCGCATCGCGCTTCGTGGCTGGCTTCCTCGGCAGTCCCAAGATGAATTTCATTCCGGCAACGCTCACCACCAGCGGCGTCGCATTGCGCGACGGCACCACGCTGGCCCTTCCGGGCCGCAGCGGGCTGGAGCCCGGCCGCGCGGTGATCCTGGGGCTTCGCCCACAATACATCGCCATGGCGGGCCAGAGTCTCACCCCGGGCCACGTCCGCGTGCCCGTCATCATCGAGCTCGTGCAGCCCACGGGCTCCCGCGTGCAGGCGACGATGCCGCTGGGCGGCGCCTCGATCATCGCTGAGCTTGCAGCACATGATGTCTCCCGCCCCGGGGAGAAGACAGAGATTGACATCGACATGACTCGTGCGGTCATCATTGACGCACAGACCGAAAAGGTCATCTGAAGTCATCTGGGAGAAAGACCATGGCGAAGAGCGCCCTGACACGCGCGATCAAGCTTACCGGAACGGATGTGGCGGAAGGCAAGCGCCGCATCCTCGAGGCCGGCCCCCTCACAGCCATGTTCGACAACGGGGCGCTCCGCTATATCCGCTACCGTGGCGCGGAGGTGCTGCGCGGCATCGCCTATCTGCTGCGCGACAAGGACTGGGGCACCTATGGCCCGGTGATCGAGAACCTCAAGATCGCCCAGCGCAAGGATGGCTTCACCATCAGCTACACGGCGACAGCCAAGGACAAGACGCAGGGCTTGAGATATGACGCGCAGATCGAGGCTAATGCCTCGGGCACGCTGGTCTTCTCCGCCACCGGAACGCCGCTCACCGACTTCCTCACCAACCGTACCGGCTTCGTGGTGCTCCATCCGCTGATCGATGTTGTCGGAGAACCCGTCGAGATCGTCCACACGGATGGCAAGAAGAAGAAAACCAAGTTCCCGAAAATCATCAGCCCCGGCCAGCCCGTCTTCGATATCCGCTCGCTGAAACATGAGGTCGTGCCGGGCGTCACCGCCACGGTGTTGATGGAGGGCAACAAGTTCGAGATGGAGGACCACCGGAACTGGATGGACGCCTCCTACAAGACCTATGTGTGCTCGCTGCTTGATCCCTGGCCCTATACGCTGAAAAAGGGTGAGCCCTTCACCCGGTCGATCACCCTCACCATGGAGGGCAAGCCCAAGGCCCGTGGCACGGCGAAGAAGTCGTCCGGCATCAGCGTTGCGGTGGGCAGCGCCAAGGGCTCCATCCCGGCCATAGGCTCCGGCGTTCCGATGGCGGAAGCGCAGCATGCGCTGGCCAAGGCCGATCTTGTCGCAGGCATGGACCCCAACCACCTCGTCTGCCAGATCGACCGGCGTCAGGAAGGCCAGCGCGAAGCCGCCGCCGCCTTCCGCGAATTGCGAGAGCGCACAGGCGCGCAGACTGCTGGAGACAGGAGGCTTCGCTACCATCGAGGAAATCGCCGAGGCCGAGAACATCAACCCGTCCTACATCAGCCGGGTGCTGCGCATGACGCTGCTGGCGCCAGACATTGTCGAGGCCATATTGGCAGGTCAGCAACCGGAAGGGCTGACGATGGCGAGGGCGATGCAGCCGTTTCCAGCAGAATGGAAGTCCCAATCTTTCGCTTCACTTCGCCATCGTCACCAACCTGAGCTGGCAGGCGGTTAAGGTCGTCGCTCTCTG
>CAIYXE010000694.1 GCA_903930095.1 uncultured Hyphomicrobiales bacterium | reverse complement strand
GGGCTGCCACATCCGCGGGCGCGGTGCTGCCTGCGGGGGCGGCGGCTGCCTGCGACAGGGCGTTGCGGAAGGAGGCAAGCTCAGCATCCGCCGTCTTGAGTGCTGTTTCAGCGCCGGCGATGCGCGCGTCCATGGCATCAAGGCGTGTGCCAAGATCGGTGAGGCCACTGAGCCCGGCAGAGGCGGATTTCGCCTCGGCCATCGCGTCCCCGGCGCTGCGCGCCGCCTCGCCCGCAGCCACGGCCGCGCCGTCGGCGGCCTGCTTCAGGGCGGCGATTTCCCCGGCCATCCCGCTGCCGTTCGCCTCGAGGGTGTCGAGCCGCGCCTTCATCGCCGTCATTTTGTCGGAGGGGAGATAATCCGACAGGGCCTCCCGGTAGAGCCAGCCCCCGCCGATCAGGCCGAGGAGCAGGGCCGAAAGCAGCCACAGGGCGGTCCAGCGGCTGTTATGCGGCCGTGCGGCGGTCTGTTGGGTGTCCCGCAGTTCCTCCCCCGTTTCAGGCCGGGGCCTGTCCGGTTCGGTGATGATCTCCTCTGCGTCAAGGTCGATCACCTGCGGTCTGACGGGGTTGTTTCCGGTGTGGTTTTGATCGCTCATCATGGATGGACCTAACGGCTTCCCCCTGTCTGTGCAAGCAGGGCCAGCATGGCCTGCTCGTCTGGCGTTTCGGAAATACTTATAGCCCATCCCTCTGGCAGAACTGAGGCAACATTCCGGGACAGGCAAAAATTCCTGATATGCGCTGCCTGCAGGGCAAGCCCTGCCGCGTGGACGCGTTGCAGCCAGATTCGCGCGGTCCGCGGCGAATAGAGCAGCACTGCATCGATTTCACCGCCGCGCAATGCGCTTTCCGCAGGCCCAAGGCCGGTGGCAGGTGCGGCATCATAGAGCACAGCCCGGTGGCAGTCGAAGCCCGCCGCTGTCAGTTGCCCTTCGAGGTCGCCCGCCGTCTCCGCCCCGGACAGATAGAGGATCGGCCCCTTCCGGGGGTCGAGTGCGCCGCGGATGAAGGCCGCAAGCCCATCCACGTCGCCGCCATGGGCCTCCGCCGCAAAGCCCGCGGCAAGGGCCGCCTTCAGCGATTGCGGCCCGACCGTCAGTGTACGGATGGAGTTGAGCCCGTGGCCCTCCGGCAGCGCACGGATGCCATTGGCGCTCGTCACCGCGATCGCCTGCCAGTCCCGCTGTGGAATGACAACACCCGGGCGCTGCGCGATGGTCAGCAGCGGCACCATCACCACCTCATGTCCCAGCGCCTCGAGCTTCGCGCGGAGTGCGCTTGCATCCTCCTCGGGCCTGGTGACGGCGATCCGCATCAGAAGGCAATGAGGCTGCCGCCTTCGGCCTTCACCTGTTCGCCCGCCTCGTGCCCCATGCGCGCCGCATCGGCGGGCGCACCCTCGCGCACCGTCTCGAAGCAGTGCACGCCATCGAGGGTGAGCGCATGGCCGCGGAACTTCACCTGGCCATTGTCGATCACCGCATGGCCCGCCAGCGGTGTGCGGCAGGAGCCGTCCAGTGCGGCAAGAAAGGCGCGCTCGCAATTGACGGCGATGGCCGAAGGCTCGTGGTTGATGGCGGCGAGAAGATCGCGCGTGCCCTGATCATCCTCGCGCGTCTCGATGCCGATGCACCCCTGCGCCACGGCGGGCAGCATCACGTCGATGGGAATAAGCGAGGTGATCTTGTCAGCCAGCCCCAGCCGCTTCAGGCCCGCGGCGGCCAGGAAGGTCGCCTGCGCCACGCCGTCATCGAGCTTCTTGAGCCGCGTTTCCACATTACCGCGGAACTGGATCACCTCCAGGTCTGGCCGGATGCGCTTCAATTGCGCACCGCGCCTCACAGAGGAGGAGCCGACGACAGCCCCCTTCGCCAGATCGCCAATCGATGCCGCCACCGGGCTCAGGAACGCATCGCGCACATCCTCGCGTGGCAGCAGGGCCGCCATCACGAGGCCGTCCGGCAGCCTGGCCGGCATGTCCTTCATGGAATGCACGGCAAGGTGG
>CAIYXE010000693.1 GCA_903930095.1 uncultured Hyphomicrobiales bacterium | reverse complement strand
CGTCATCACCCTCCTCGGGGAGAACAACACGTTGAGGCTGGGCCTCATTGCGGGTCAGAGCTTTCAGGATTCCCGCGTCTACAGGGCGTTCGAAAGCGCTGCGCGGGAGCGGCGCCTTGTCGTTGCACAGAACCTTGAGGAGAACCTGAGAAACCTCGCCGAAGGGCGGATCGATGGCTTCATCGGCGAACGGCTTGGAACAGCGGCTTCAGCCGTTAAGATGAACCTCTCGTCCATCCTGCACGAGACGATCATTCCTGGAACATGGAATGTCCATGCCATACTCAGCAAAACCACAGTTACTCAGGAGACGGTAAACCGGCTCAACGCGGCAATCATAGCCACCACAGATGGCGGAGAACTCAAGAAGATCATTCACCGGAATGCGTTCTCGGTGATCGCCACATATTTTTTCAACAGCATCATATTCTTCAGCCTTGATGTGATTGGCACCATTGCTTTCGCCATCTCAGGTGTACTGATTGCATATCGTGAACGCTTCAGCATTGTGGGCGCCTTTGTGCTATCTGCGCTGCCTGCGGTCGGCGGAGGGGCGTTGCGCGATTTGATCTTTGACCGGCACCCGATCGGCGTTCTCTCGACGCCTCTTTATCTTTGTCTTGTCGGCATCACGGTTGTGATCGGCCTCGTGGTCATCCGTGTCGTGCAAATGCTTCATCGCCGGCGCTACTGGTTTGACGCAGGCATGAAGATTCCCGCCTTCTTCAACATCAAGAACATCTATGAGTTCACTGACGCCATTGGGTTGGGTGCCTTTACCGTGTCAGGCGTTGCTGTGGCTGTGTCCGTAGGGGCTGACCCGCTATGGTTGTGGGCGCCGATATCAGCCGCGCTTTCAGCAGCCGGAGGCGGCATCCTGAGAGATATCGTTCGCCAGTCGGGGCGCATCGATACGCTGAAGACAGAGTTCTACGCAGAAGTCCCCGTTATCTGGGGTGTGCTGTTTTCCTTGTTTATTCTGTTTCAACCAGCACTCGTTGCGCCTGAATTATTCGTCGCGGCGATCGCAGTGATGCTGTTCGGCGCCACTTTCACGCGTTTGGCAGCCGTATGGTTGGGCATTCGCGCCGTTCGTTACTGGTGATGTTTTCGGCGCAGCTTTTGACCTGACTGATGTGTCAACGTCACACCGGCACTGGTGATGCAGGAAGACTGAAATCCACCATCAAGACTGTTGGTTCCGTTTACTTAGCTCTATGGCATCCGCCAGGAGCGGCCATGGATCATTGACGCAAGCTTGGGTTTGGGGCATCAATCCAGCATCAAGTCCAGACACGTGCGAGGCCAGAACCAAATGACTACTCAGAATCGTCGGCAACTTCTCGCGTCAGCATTCGCATTGACAGTCGGCATCGCCGGCTTCGCCCGGAGCGCGCAGGCATCAACCGAACAGCAGGCGCAGGATATGGTCGCGAGGGCCATCGCGCTCTATACTGAAAAGGGAGAAGCAGCGTTCGCAATCTTCAATGATGGCAAGGCGTCTGGCTTTAGCGAAGGAGAGATCTATATCGTCGTGCAGTCGAGAGGCGCCGGCGCAAAGGTCCTCGCCCACGCGACCGATGCGAAACTGGTTGGAACTCCACTGAGCAGTATATCGGATCAGAATGGCCTGAAGTTTGCTGAAGTGATGAGCGTTGAAGCCACCACAGCTGGCGGATGGTTTGAATATGATTGGCCCAATCCCGAGACAGGGCAGATCGGCCGAAAGAAGTCGTGGGCGGTTGTTTCTGGAGATATCATCTTCATTGCGGGCATCTATGTACGCTGAGACCTTCCGCTAAGTTGCAGCCTGCGGGGGCTGCGTAGCTGGGTGATGCCGCCCGGCCGGCGTACTGGGTTGTAAAAGCAGATTTATATTTGCTGATCAGTCGTGATGAGCAGGAGCGGGCGCTTGACGGGCGCAGTAGCCCGGCTTCCCCCCGGTCTTTGCGGTAAGCTGTGCTTGTTCTTCGCCCTCAACTGCTATTATGAGGGTTCTCAGTGAACGCGAAGTGATACATCGCATTTACGGCAACAACACAGCTTCGATGAGGGATTTCGTGAAGTTATTTTCATATGTCTTTGCTGCAGTGGCAGTACTGTTTTTGGCCATTGCACCAGCACACTCACAGGTGGAAAAGAAGGGTACCTTTGTTCCCGTCGATGCCCCGCCTGCCTCTGCTCAGCAAGTAGCGGTAGGCTTCTATCCGATCTCCGTCTACCAGCTCGACATGGCCAGCAACACCTTCTACGTCGATACCTATATGTGGCTGCGCTGGAAGGGCGACATTGATCCGACGGCCACAATCGAATTCACCAACATGGTGGAAGAATGGGGCAAGCAGCAGGAGAACCTGCTGACAGAACCCAAGCAGCTTCCCGACGGATCCAAGTACCAGATCATGCGTGTGGAAGGCCGGTTTGTGCAGCCGTTCTCGCTTGCTGACTATCCCCTGGACAAGCAGAAGCTCAGCATCATGGTTGAGGATACGACCAATGGTGCGGCTGCCGTGTCATACGTGATCGACAAGGACAGCAGCGGCATCGGTGACAGCCTGCAGATTCCTGGCTGGAAGCTCGGCGGCTGGTCGTCGCAGGTCTTCGAACACGAATACGGCACGAAGTTCGGTGAAGAGGAAACGCCTTCAGCCTATTCAGCAGCCCAGTTCAGCATCGAGATTTCCCGGCCGCTCAGCTTTTTCTTCTGGAAGCTCTTGTTGCCGCTCTTCATCGTGCTGGGCGCAGCCCTCTCAGCGCTGCTCATCCGGCCGCAGGATCTCGACGTCCGCAGTGCGCTTCCTGCCGGTGCCTTGCTGACCGCCATCTTCCTGCAGAAGAGCTACTCTGACGGACTTCCTGATCTCGGCTACCTCATCCTGATGGATAAGATCTATCTCGTGGTCTACGCCCTGATCGTCCTCACGCTCATCCGCTCGATCATCGCCTACAAGGCGACGACGGACGCTGACGCGGGCACCGTGAAGAGGGTCCATGCCATGGACAAGATGTTGCTCGCCGCTGGGATTCTCATCTTCGTGGCAGCGACCGTCGCCATCGTAATGACACGCTAGCCGGGCGTTCCGGCCGGGTGGCAGCACCTGGCCGGTAAAACCGCGCGCAACACCAAACGCGTGAGCACAAACTTGCCGCAAAAGTGGTTTCCACTTTTGCGGTTCATATTTTGGCCAGCACCCTGAATTCGCCGTCACCGATGACGGGCTCGGATCGCTGCGCCACCGCACACCCCATCCAGGGCGCAACCAATGCGTTCAAAGACAGCACAGAAAAATGCTTTGCTGCTCCCCGGCTGAGGGGTTTCACCTTAACGAATGATTTCAAGAAAAAATGGTGCTGCCAGGGAGGATTGAACTCCCGACCTCTCCCTTACCAATAAACCGGACTATCTCATAATACTATTTTTAATCATAAGCTTAGTGAGAGTAGCACGGTTTCGTGTAGCATACATTTGCCGTTGATCTACTTTTGCATTTTTAATCAACGACTTGATCGACCTTTCAACTTTCCTGCAAGGGAGTGCTCTACGACCAATCGGACGCTACTCCTTGATCATGTAGATGTAGGCGGCGCTGACGCCATACTTCGCAGCGAGCTTGGCAGCGCTGGTGCCCTTGGCACGCTCAGCAAGGATGGCCGCACGCATCTTGGCGGCTTCGGCAGCTGACCGCCGCCTACGGCTCTTCCCATCGGCCTTGCCATTCTTGCCATCGACCTTCTTGGCCTCGGCTTGGATAGCGTCGACGAGTTGGGTGATCTTGGCGAGGTAGCGTTCTTGTCGAGGAGTAAGAGACATTAAACATTCCTATACAATTAGGCTCAGTACCAATTAAACCCGTTGCAGATCAGTTGCCGGTTTGATTCAAGGCT
>CAIYXE010000692.1 GCA_903930095.1 uncultured Hyphomicrobiales bacterium | reverse complement strand
TTCATTCAGGAGATTCATCATGCCTAATCCTCAGCCCGGCTGGTTCGACGGCCTCGCGCGCGGCCGCTGCCTTGCCGAAGTCTCCATGTGGTCCGCCGACCTGTGCAATCTGGCGCGCGACCTCGAGCGCATCGCACCCCATGCCGACATGCTGCACATCGACGTGGCGGATGGCGTGTTCGCGCCCGCCATGCTGTTCTTCCCCGATCTCGTGAGCGCCATCCGGGCCAGAAGTGCTGTACCGATCCATGTGCACCTGATGGTCGATGACGCGATCCTGCTTGCCCAGGCGGAGCAGTTCGCGGATGCGGGTGCCGACCTCATCAGCATTCATGCCGAGAATGGCAATGCGGCGGAAGCCGTGTCGCTCATCACCTCGCGCGGGCTGCTCGCGGGCGCGGTGCTGCGGGTTGAAAGCCCGCTCGATGTCGTGACACCACTTCTGCCGAAGCTCAGCGTCGTGACGCTGCTTGGTACGGCGATTGGCGTCAAGGGCCAAGGCCTGTCCGAAACCGCTCCGGGGCGCATCGCGGAGATGCGGCGCAGGGTGGCCGCGTCCGGTGCCAAACATCGGCAGATCGTGGCGGCGGATGGCGGCATTCGCGACAACACAGTGCCCAAGCTGGTGGCCCATGGGGCGGAGACCGTGGTGCTGGGCTCGCTCGCCTTCGGTGCGCCGGACTTGGGTGCACGCATCTCCTGGCTGCATGGGCTGAAGGCGGCCTGACGCCATGGTGGAGGGCGTGGCACTGGCAGTCGACGTTGGCGGCACGCGCATCCGCGCGGCCCTTGTCGACACGCAAGGCCGCGTCATGCACCGCCAGTCGCTTGCGACACCAGCGCAAGAGGGGGCAGACGCCGTGGTCGCGGCCATCGCCACGGCTGCGCGCGCGGTCATGGCGGCGGGCGGCAGGCCGGAGGGGCTGAAGCTCGGCCTCTGCGCACCGGGCCCGCTCGATGCACGGCGGGGGCTGGCGCTCGCCACGCCCACCATCCGCGGCTTCACCAATTTTCCGCTGCGCGACAAGGTGTCTGAGGCTCTGGGCCTTCCCGTCACCATCGAGAATGACGGCCCCTGCGCAGCACTCGGCGAATGGATGTGCGGGGCCGGACGGGGAGCGGCTGACTTCGTCTACGTCACGATCTCCACGGGCATCGGCGGCGGCATCGTGTCGGAGGGAAGGCTGCTGCGCGGGCGCCTTGGCCTTGCCGGCCACATCGGCCATATTCCGATCAGGCCTGAGGGCGGCGCCACCTGCTTCTGCGGCCAGCCCGGCTGCTGGGAGGCGGAGGCCTCTGGCTCGGCCCTCACCAAAAAGGCGGTTGCCGCGGGCTTCTCCGGGCTCGCCGATGCCTTTGCGGCAGCGGAGGCTGGAGAAACAGGTGCCATGGCCTTCGCCGCCTCAGCTGCGGCCGACATCGCGCTGGGGCTTGCCGCCGTCATCCATGTGCTGAACCCCGAGCGGATCGTGATCGGCGGCGGCGTTGCGAATGCCCTTCCGCTTCTGGGGCCGATGATCCGCCACAACGTGGACGCGCGCATCCTGCCGCCATTTCGTGGTGTTGACATCCTGCCTGCGGCTCTGGGTGATGATTCCGGTCTTGCCGGGGCGGCGCAGTTGGTCCTGCGGCCGGCATGCGCGCTTGCAGCGGGCGAGGGTCAGGCATGATGTCCTGCAACTCCCCTTCACAGGGGGCCAGTAGCGAACTAAGGTCCCCTGCGGATCGCTCTCCACACCAAAGAGGGAGCCTCCGTCCGGGCCCGATCAAGGATCATGCCCGGCCACGAATTGGAAACATGGGAGGAATGCTATGAAACTGTCCAGAAGATCGCTCGTCCTCGGCTCGCTCACCCTGCCGCTGATGTCGTCCGTCGCATTTGCCGCCGACAAGATCCTGGCCTCGGTGCCGGGCCTGAGCTTCCCTTTCTTCGTGCACATGATGAACGCCTTCAAGGCGGAGATCGCGAAGCAGGGCTATGAGGTCATCGAGTCCGACGGGCAGGTGTCCTCGCCCAAGCAGACGGCCGATATCGAGGCTGCCATCACGCAGGGCGTGAAGGGCATCGTCATCAGCCCGAACGAGGTGGACGCCATGGCGCCCGCGCTGCAGCAGGCCGTCGAGGCGGGCATTCCCGTCGTCACGGTTGACCGCCGCGTGGCGCAGGTCGAGGGCATCCTCGCCCATGTCGGCGCCGACAACGTCAAGGGCGGCGAGGCCCAGGGCAACCTGATCATGCAGCTGTTCCCGGACGGCGCGACCATCGTCAACCTGCAGGGCCAGTCGGGCGCCTCGCCCGCCATCGACCGCAACAAGGGCCTGCACAACGTGCTCGACCCGGTGGCCGACAAGTACAAGATCGTCTTCGAGCAGACGGCCGGCTTTGCCCGCGACAAGGGC
>CAIYXE010000691.1 GCA_903930095.1 uncultured Hyphomicrobiales bacterium | reverse complement strand
GCCTTCACCTTGCTGATGGTGGAACAACCATGATCAAGCTGACGGCCGCCATGGTTCGACACCACGATGCCGTCTGCTCCGCTGTCCCGCGCTTGGCGCATGTCATCGGCGTCCATCAGTCCCTTCACGATCAGCTCGCCCTGCCACTGACTGCGAAGGTTGCTCAGCATGCTCCATGTGAGGTTCTTCTCGAGCCGGGATGAGAGGTTCCTCGCCTGGGCAAGTGCGCCGCGGCCATATTCCGGGCGGCCCGCGGCAAGTTCAACCTGCGGAAAGCCACTACGCAGCACGTCGAGTGACCAGGCCGGACGCTGGGCAAACTGCCACAGCAATGCAGGCGTCACCCGGTCGAGCGCGCGGAAGCCGTTGCGCACATCCCGCTCGCGCACCGAGGTGACGGCTGTATCAACGGTGAAGAAGATCCGGCGGACGCCGGCCTTGCGCGCAGTCTCCAGACGCTCCGCATTCACCTCCGGATCGCGATCGAGATAGAGCTGGAAATCAGGCACTGAAGCGGTCACGGCGGCGACGGTGTGAAGACCGGAAATCGAGAAGCTGGAGAGCACGGACGGAACACCGGCCTTCATCGCCGCGCGGGCCACCGCGATCTCACCATGGTGGCGATAAAGCCCCATGAAGCCGACGGGGCCCGGGCCGAAAGGGAGCGACAGCTTTTGGCCGCGAAGCGTGACGCTCAAGTCCGGCTCACCCACCGGACGCAGAACCCGCTGGCGAAGCTGCAATGCTTCAAGGTCGGCCCGGTTCCGGGCAAGTGTGGTTTCGGAGAATGCGCCACCTTCGATGTAATCGGCGAAGATTCGGGGAAGCCGCCGGCGCGCCGCTCTCTGAAAGTCATCGACGTTCAGAATGCCCTTCATCGCCGATCAGCCTTTCAGGTAGCGGTCACGAAGCTCGCTCACGGCATTCACATGCGAAGAGAAGCCTTCATAGGTTCCGAGCCTGTGGGCCACCGACGCCATCTGCGGATAGGCCTTGGCGGTGACATAGCCGACCGAACTGCGCCGGATGAAGTCACTCACCGACAAAGGCCCGTGGGTGTTTGAGCCCTTCGAGGTGGGTAGCACGGCGTTTGGCCCAAGGCCGAAGTTTCCGATCGAGACCGGCGTATGCGTGCCAAGTAGCACCTCGGCGGCTTCCGTGATATCGCCCAGATATTCGAAAGGCCGGGTGGACAGGATCTCGAGGTGTTCGGGTGCATACTCATTTACGAAAGCGCAGGCATCCGCCATGGACTGCGCCAGGATGATGCCGCCTGATTTTCCGGTGAGCACAGCGCGCGAGAACTGCACACGCTGTTCCGTCATCTTATTCCAGTGCTCCGGCAGGGCGGCAAGTGACTCCTCCACCACGCGCGGTGAATCGGTCACGAGCCAGGCGGAGCTGTCCGGCCCGTGTTCGGCCTCGATCAGCAAGTCAAGCGCCGCAAGCCCACCATGCACCGTGTCATCGGCAAGGATGATCGCTTCGGACGGGCCCGCAGGCAGGCCCGGGTCAATGACACCGGCGAGCAAGCGCTTGGCGGCCACGACCCAGGGACTTCCCGGTCCCAGGATCTTCTGGGCCTTGCGGATGGTCTCAGTGCCGAAGGCCGCTGCTGCAACGGCCTGGGCTCCGCCCACCTTGTAGATCGTGTTGACACCTGCGATGCGCGCGGCGACCAGCGTGGCCGGGTCAACCTTTCCGTCCGGCCCCGGCGGCGTGAAGATCGCAAGATTGGGAACGCCCGCAACCACCCCCGGCACCGACGTCATCATGGTGACGGAGGGAAAGGAGCCCTTGCCGCGCGGCACATAGAGTGCCACCGAGTTGATGGGAAGATATCGGTCTCCCGCGAAGGCGCCGGGCCTGATTTCCTTCAGCCACATCGGCTCCGGAAGCTGTTCCTCATGGAATCTACGGATGTTGTCGATAGCATAGCGGATCGCCTCGCTGAGTTCCACGTCAACAAGCTTGAAGGCCTCCTCGAATTCGACTTCGGAGACCTTGAGCGTGGCCGCCGTCAGCGATGTGGCCTTGTCCAGCTCGCGCCCAAGGCGGACGATTGCCGCATCGCCCTCCTGTCTCACCGCGTCGATGATGGGCTGTGTCTTCACCAGATAGCCGGAGAGGTCAGCCTCTGACCGCGCCGTTAGGGCGGAACGCTGGGCAGCGGAGAGATCCTTCAGCTTCTGGACATTGACCTTGGTCATCGGGCATTCCCTTCGGTTTGCAGCAGGGTGTTCAATATCATTTAGACTTCAAGAAGATCTCGAGACCGACCAGCCTGTCCAGGAATGCGATGGCAAGAGCTGCCATGACGATGAAGACAACTGAGACAGCAGCAAGATCCGGCGTGATGATGGAGCGGATGGAGTTATAGATCTGCACGGGCAAGGTGACGGTGCGTGCATCGACCAGCAGCAGGCTCACCAGGAACTCGTTCATCG
>CAIYXE010000690.1 GCA_903930095.1 uncultured Hyphomicrobiales bacterium | reverse complement strand
GCTAACGTCTTGAAAAGATTGGCTTCATAAACCAATACCCCATGCCCGAAGGCATGGGGTAAGGTTGGTAGCGGGAGAGGGAGTTGAACCCCCGACCCCAGGATTATGATTCCCGTGCTCTAACCAACTGAGCTACCCCGCCGACGATGGCGGGCTTATAGGGAAAGGGGCTGGCGGAAGTCAAGCCGCCTCGCCAGGGTCCTGTGCGGGTTCGTTCTCCGGGTCCTTTTTGATGAAGGTGCGCCAGAGGGAGATGAACAGGAAATAGATGCTGGCGGCGATCCACACCCAGAGCTGGATGTCCTCGATGAGGCCCCAGCCGCTGCGGTCTTTGGCCTGGATGATGAGGGACAGCGACATCGCAGCCCACAACACCGTCAGCGGAATGGTAATCTCGCGCCAGTCGGTGACCCTCAAGGGATGCACGAACTTGATGGGCACGAAGGTCAGCACGCAGAGCACGGCGACGGTGATGAGGTTGGTCAAGGGCCCCGTCTGCAGCACGAAGAAATACAGCACCACCACGTTCCACAGCGCCGGGAAGCCCACGAAATAATAGTCGTCCGACTTCATCCCCACATTGGCGAAGGTGTAGCAGGACACCGCCATGATGGCCGCCGCCGAGATCAGGCTCCAGGTCTGGCCGGAGAAGATGAAATCCACCGGCGTCATGTTGAACCAGTAGACCATAAGGGCCGGCACGGCCACGTAAGTGAAGAAGTCGATGACGTTGTCCAGCGTCCGCCCGTCGACGTTGGGGGTGTATTCGAGCACCCGCGCCTTGCGGGCCAGCGTCCCGTCCACCCCGTCCACGAAGAGCGCCAGGCCCAGCCACATGAAGGCGGCCACCGGATCATTCTTCAGCACCGCCACCAGCGCCAGGAAGCCCAGCACGATCCCGCAGGTGGTGAAGGCATGGACGGCCCATGCCACACCCCGCTTCACATCTCGGTCGATGTTGGGATGCAGGTTGAGCTTGGCCAAGAGATGGTTACTCCTACGTGAAGCGCGACTATATGAAAGCCAGGGCACGAAGGCAAATGCGGCAGTGGTCTTGCGCTCCGGCGGGTTTCAGGCCCTGGCGATGAACCCGCCGCCCAGCACCCGCATGCCGGGTCCCTCGCCCTCATAAAGCACGCAGGCCTGGCCGGGGGACACGCCGAACTCACCCCCGCTCACCGTCACGGCGGGCGCCCCCTCCACCATCCGGATCGCGGCGGGAACCGGCGGCCGGGCGGAGCGGATCCGGGCATGCACCGGCTGCGGCTCAGGCCCCAGCGGCTGGTCACCCAGCCAGTTGAGGCCGGAAAGCCGGATCTCCGTCTGCCGCAGGGCCTCGCGCGGGCCCACCACCACGCGCCGGGAGGGCGCCTCGATCCGTACCACATAGAGCGGCTCTGGCCCGGCCACGCCCAGCCCCCGGCGCTGGCCGATGGTGAAATGGATGATGCCCTCATGCTGCCCCAGCACCCGGCCCTCCATGTCCACGATGTCGCCCGGCTCCACGGCAGACGGCCTGAGCTTGCGGATGAGCCCCGCATAATCCCCGTCCGGCACGAAGCAGATGTCCTGGCTGTCCGGCTTGTCGGCCACGCCGAGGCCCAGGCTGGCGGCAATCGCCCGCGTCTCCGCCTTGGTCAGTGTGCCGAGTGGAAAGCGCAG
This sequence comes from uncultured Hyphomicrobiales bacterium, assembly GCA_903930095.1. Lineage (GTDB taxonomy): Bacteria > Pseudomonadota > Alphaproteobacteria > Rhizobiales > Aestuariivirgaceae > Aestuariivirga. Next base: position 1,188 of record CAIYXE010000690.1, on the reverse strand, counting down.
ATAGTCGAGCTGCGGCTGGGTGGTGGCGAAGAGGAAATAGCTCTGGTCCCGCCCAGGGTCAGCGGGCGTGAACATGTCGCGCCGCCCGGCGCCGTTCGCCCGCGCCCGGCTTTCCACATAATGCCCCGTCGCCAGCACCGCCGCGTCGAGGTCCTTCGAGCGCGTCAGCAGATCGGCGAATTTGACCGTGCGGTTGCAGGTCACACAGGGGATCGGCGTTTCCCCCGCGAGGTAGCTCTCCACGAAATCCTCGATCACCGCGTCCCTGAAGCGGGACTCGAAATCGAGCACGTAATGCGGAATGCCCAGCGCCGCCGCAGCCCGCCGCGCATCGTGGATGTCCTGCCCCGCGCAACAGGCCCCTTTCCGCTGCACCGCCTCTCCATGGTCGTAAAGCTGCAGCGTGATGCCCACCACATCGAAGCCCGCATGCTTGAGCAATGCCGCGGTCACGGTGGAATCGACACCCCCCGACATGGCGCAGACCACGCGCACCGCCGACGGATCCCCGGCAATGCCGACCGTCTCGCGAACACTGTCGATGAGGGCCTGTCCGATCATGTTCCGTTGCCTGCAACCAAATTGCATCCTGCTAGATGGGCGATCCAACCACCCTTGTAAACCCGGTTGTGCTGAAATGGCACCGTTGCCCGGCCGGGTTTGCGAAATCTTCATGTGTACTTAGGCGAATTTTAAGGGGCTGGAACTAAGCTGCAGTTCAGTGAGTTCCTGCGTATGGGTTGAGTTGCGTTCATGAACGGTCAGTTGCGTACCCGCGTAAACTACGTCATCGGTCCCGATGGCAGCCCGCTGACAGTCGCCGACCTCCCCCCGCCGGGCAACCAGCGCTGGGTCATCCGCCGCAAGGCGGAGGTGGTCGCGGCCGTCCGCGGCGGTTTGTTGAGTTTGGAAGAGGCCTGCGACCGGTACGTCCTCACCGTCGAGGAATACTTGAGCTGGCAGCGGTCGATCGACCGCCACGGCCTGGCCGGCTTGCGGACCACCCGCATCCAGGACTACCGCGCCAATTGAGTTCGCCCGGAAAGGGCAAGTGCAAAGGGGCTGGACACCACATCCAGCCCCTTTCGTTTTCCCCCTTTGCCCTTGAAGGGGAAGCGGGATCACTCCCATCTTCCCCCTCGCCCCCGCAGGGGGAGAGGGCCGGGGTGAGGGGGTGCGTCCGCATCT
>CAIYXE010000689.1 GCA_903930095.1 uncultured Hyphomicrobiales bacterium | reverse complement strand
CATTCCCAAGGAGGAATGGCGCCCGGGCGACTGCATCATCACCAATGATCCATGGATGGCGACGGGCCATCTTTTGGATATCACCATGGCGGCGCCGATCTTTCACAAGGACAGGCTCGTCGCATTCTCCGGCTCAACCGCGCACCTGCCTGACATTGGCGGGTCGCTGTGGGCGGCGGATTGCCGCGAATTGTTCGAGGAGGGTCTTCGCATCCTGCCGACCCGCTTTCTCAGCCAGGGCGTCGAGAACCGCGAGATAGCAAATCTGATCCGCGCAAACGTCCGCGTCCCTGATCAGGTCTTGGGTGACATCTATGCGCAGGTCGCTGCGCAGAATGCCTGCGCGAAGCGACTGATCGAGTTTCTCGAGGATACTGGAATCAGCGATCTCACGAACCTCTCGGCAGCGCTGCAGGATCGCGCGGATCAGGCCATGCGTCACGCCATTGCAGCAGTTCCCGATGGCACGTACCGGGCCAGCCTCGACGCCGACGGCTACGACGAGGATGAAACCCATATCGAATGCGCTGTGACGATCAACGGCACGACGCTCACCGTCGACTATGCTGGCACCTCCAAGCAGATCGGTCGCGGCCTCAACTCGGTCATGAACTACACGTATGCCTATTCAGTCTATCCGCTGAAATGCGCGCTCGATCCGATCACGCCGCGAAATGAGGGATCCTACAGGTCGATCTCGATCGTTGCGCCCGAAGGCAGTATCCTCAACCCGACTTTTCCCGCCCCTTGCAGCGCGCGACAATTGACTGGGCACCTGCTCACTGGCGTCATATACAAGTGCCTGGCCCAGATTATTCCGCAAAACGTTGTCGCTGAATCTGGAACTGCCCCCACCCTGCGATCCGTCTACAGCGGCGTCAACGCCCGCGGCTCACGCTTTTCCCAAGTGCTGTTCGGCAGCGGTGGAATGGGCGCGAGTTCGTTCGCCGACGGACACTCCTGCATGGCGTTCCCGACAAATGCCGGCTCAGGCAGCATCGAGGCCTTCGAGAGCATCGCGCCGTTGGTTGTCTGGAAGAAGGAAATGGTAGTCGACTCTGGTGGGCCGGGGAAGTTTCGCGGCGGCCTCGGACAGGAAGTCGAAGTAGAGGTCCGGTCTACGGAACCCGTTCGGCTTTCATTATTGTCCGACCGACAAAAATATCCGCCGCAAGGCCTACTCAACGGAGGGAACGGGCTCGGCGTGTCCATAAGCCTCGCCGATGGGGGCAGGCCACATCCAAAATCACGAAGCATTCTCCAGCCGCGGGATCGGCTCCTCTTACGGTTTGGCGGCGGCGGCGGCTTTGGCCCGGTGTCGCAACGCGACCCTGCTGCGATCCGCAAGGACGTTGAAGATGGGTATGTTTCGCCGGAAGGGGCTTTGCGGGACTACGGCCTAGAAGTCAGCGCGCCTCCGGCGACGCAAGCCAAGCCAGTATTGTAGGAGCGGTCATGAAGCCTTGCATCCGCATCGGCGTCGACGTAGGCGGGACCTTTACCGATTTTGTCCTGGTCGACCGCGAAAAGGGTAAAATTCATACTGGGAAGCGTATGACGACGCCGCACGATCCGAGCGTCGCAATTATAGAAGGCATCGAGAGAATCCTGGCGGAGGCCAATCGTAGCATCGGCGAAGTCAGCGACGTGGT
>CAIYXE010000688.1 GCA_903930095.1 uncultured Hyphomicrobiales bacterium | reverse complement strand
TGCCTTGACCTTCGGGTCGGTTTCCTTGGCCAGCGCCTCTTCCAGCGCCGGAAGTGCCGCGGCATCGCGGGACTTGAGCACGGCTTCCGCCGCTTCAAGCCGCTTGGCGGCATCGGGGCTGGACAGTGCGGAGCCTCCCGCAGCGGCCCTGATCACGCGGCGCAGGGCGTTGTTGATCCTGATTTTCGTCAGGTCGGATTTCGCGGCCTCGCCCTCCACCTCTCCGGTGACGGGATCCGTGAGGCGGAGCGCGCTGCCGGCCTCCTCGGCGATGAACACCTGGCCATCAGACTTGCGCATATAGAGATTGCCCTCGCCGAGGGCGCCGAGCACCCTGGCCGGAACCTCGCCCGGCTCCGCGGCAAGTGTCTTGATCGCCTCCTCAAGGCCGTCGATCTTCACCTTGCCGAGGGTGTTCACGGCCTCGCGCAGGTCTGCCATGGCGGGCATCGCGGCAAACATCAGGATCAGGATGGCGGCGATCAGGCGGCGCATGGAAAGTCCTTGTGGGGAATGGGTGCCCGGCCCCCCCCCCTGGGGGCAAGGGGGCCGGGTGGCGTTTCGGCAGCCGTCACATCAGGCGCCGCCGCACTTTCCGGTGGCGGTGTTGAAGTTGCCGCAAGACATCGGAGCCCGCCAATCGGCGATCAGCGGCGCGGATTCCGGCAGGTAGTCCGACCACTCGTCGCCGACCACCAGCCCCGGCGTGGACCACACGACGTCGAACTGGCCGTCCTCCTGCACCTCGCCGATCAGCACCGGCTTGGTGATGTGGTGGTTGGGCATCATCGCCGAGAAGCCACCAGACAGGTTCGGCACGGATACGCCGATGAGGGCATCGATCACCGCATCAGGATCCGTGGTGCCGGCCTTTTCAACGGCCTTCACCCACATGTTGAAGCCGATGTAATGGGCTTCCATCGGATCGTTGGTGACGCGCTTGTCGTTCTTCGTGAAGGCCTTCCACGTCTTGATGAAGGCGGCGTTCTCCGGCGTATCGACCGACTGGAAATAGTTCCAGGCGGCGAGATGGCCGACGAGGGGCCCCGTGTCGATGCCGGCGAGTTCCTCCTCACCCCCCGAGAAGGCGACGACCGGAATGTCTTCGGCCGCGATCCCCTGGTTGGCGAGTTCCTTGTAGAAGGGCACGTTGGCATCGCCGTTGATGGTGGAGACGACAGCGGTCTTCTTGCCCGCTGAACCGAACTTCTTCACGTCGGACACGATCGTCTGCCAGTCGGAATGGCCGAAGGGCGTATAGTTGATCATGATGTCTTCGGCGGCGACGCCCTTGGCCTTGAGATAGGCCTCGAGGATCTTGTTGGTGGTGCGCGGATAGACGTAGTCGGTGCCGGCCAGCACCCAGCGCTCGACCTTTTCACTGGCCATCAGGTAATCGACAGCCGGAATGGCCTGCTGGTTGGGCGCGGCACCCGTGTAGAACACGTTGCGCTCTGACTCCTCGCCCTCATACTGGACGGGATAGAACAGGATGTTGTTCAGTTCCTTGAACACGGGAAGAACAGACTTGCGCGACACGGAGGTCCAGCAGCCGAAGACGGCGGCAACCTTGTTGACGGCAATCAGTTCGCGCGCCTTTTCGGCGAAGAGCGGCCAGTCGGACGCGGGGTCTACTACCACCGCCTCAATCTTCTTGCCGAGGAGGCCGCCCTTCTTGTTCTGCTCCTCGACGAGCATCAGCATGACGTCCTTCAGCGTCGTTTCCGAGATCGCCATCGTGCCGGACAATGAGTGCAGCACGCCGATCTTGATCGTCTCCTCCTGCGCGAAAGCGATTTTCGCGCCACTGAAATAGGCACCGATCGCCACACCGGCAGCCGCCTTGGCAAAGCCTCTCCGCGTCATTGACATAAGGGATCCCTCCATTGCGTTTGTAACCCTGACGGGAAACATCTGTCGCAATGTGCGTGCCAACTCCTTCTGCCATGCACAACATGCCCGGCAACCTACTGAAAAGACGGTGCTATTCCAGCCAACTGAAGTGTGCTGTGCAGCATGGCTGAGGTTGCGTCTGCACAACAACCCGGCAGTTCCCGATGCCAGGCAGCGTGAAAATTAATCCGTGTCCAGAGTTTGAGCGGTTCTACTGGACGGTGCCCCGGGCATCGACCCTGACTGCCCCCAGCACGTCATCGCCGCGGACGATCACCACCCGGTCGAACAGGTTGCTGACCGGGCAGACGTGGTTGGGGGTGATGCGGACGACGTCGCCCACCCGCGGCTTGCCGTTCAGCTTGGAGATGTCGAGAAAGCCGTGCTCCTCCGACATGTTGTAGACGCGTGCGCCTGAAAGCGCCCGCACTTCGCCATAGCCCTCCAGCCCCAGCAGATCGCTGGTCAGCGCCTTGGAGCCGGCATCGATCATGGCGCGGTCTGCCGTGGGCACGCTGACGACGGCCGACAGCACGCTCAGGGCGCAGTCATCAGGCGCGGCCGAACCTGCGGCCACCTGCATGCGGTCGGCGTAGATATAGGTTCCGGCACGGTACTCGCTGACCTCGCCCAGGCCTTCGTCCTTCCACATGTCGGGTGAGCCACCGGCTGATATGGTTGCCGCCTCGAGGCCGCAGGCGGCAAGCCCCGCCCCTGCTGCCGCGAGGAAGGTGGCCATTTCCGCCCGCGCGCCGTTCTTCGGAAGCGTCATCAGCCCGCCGAAAGCAAGCCCCTGGGCGCGGTCGATGGCCTGCGCCAGCCGGATGGCGGCCTCCGGGCTCTGGACGCCATTGCGGCCGGCGCCCGTGTCGCACTCCACCAGCACCTCGATGTTGCGGCCTGCCAGCATTGCGGCATGCGCGAGCCCTTCCAGCACGGGTTCATTGTCCGCCACCACGCGGATTGCGGTGTTCCGCGCCAGTTCGGCAAGGCGCTCCAGCTTGTGGCGGCCCACGACGTTGAAGGTCAGGAGCATGTCGGTAATGCCGGCCTCAGCCATCACCTCCGCCTCTCCGAGTTTCTGGACGGTCAGTCCCTCAGCTCCGAGTTCGAGCTGAGCCTTGGCCAGCGGCACCAGCTTGTGGGTCTTGATGTGCGGGCGGTTGGCGAAGCCTGCCGCGTCGCAGCGTTGCTGCCAGCGCCGCAGGTTCCGCTCCACCACATCGATGTCGATCACCGGGACCGGCGTCTCGAGGTCCTCCAGCCGGCGGCC
>CAIYXE010000687.1 GCA_903930095.1 uncultured Hyphomicrobiales bacterium | reverse complement strand
CTGGCCGTCAATACATATGACGGAAAGCTCTACCTCAGGAGGAACGACGGCACCGACGCGATCCTCGAGGTAGGGCCCACTCGCTCGGTTGCAGGCAAGACCGGCGCCGTGACGCTCGCCAAGGCGGACGTTGGCCTTGGAGACGTCGACAACACCTCAGATGCCGCCAAGCCCATCTCCACCGCAACCCAGAATGCCCTGAACGGTAAGGCCAATACCTCGCACAGCCATGCCGTCGCGGATGTGACCGGTCTCCAGACTACACTGGACGGGAAAGCCCCGCTGGCGTCGCCCGCCCTCACCGGAACCCCCACCGCTCCCAGCGCCGCGGCCTATGCCGACAGCACCCAGATCGCCACCACCGCCCAGGTCCACGACACGGTCACCACCGTCCCGGAAAACGCCCAGACCGGCACGAGCTACACGCTCGTTCTCGCCGACGCCGGAAAGCTTGTGACCCTGAACAACGCGGCGGCGATCACGCTGGCGATCCCGGCCAACGCATCCGTGGCCTTGCCCCTCGGCACCCGGATCGACCTCCTGCAGTACGGGGCAGGGCAGGTGACCGTCGGCGGGGCCGGGGTCACCATCCGCTCGTCGGGGTCAAGGCTCAAGCTTTCTGGCCAGTACGCCGGCGCAACCCTCTGGAAGAAAGGCACCGACGAATGGGTGCTCATCGGAGACATCACGGCATGATCCGAAACTCCATCATTGCAGCAACGCTGGCCTCCGGCCTTGCCGTGCCACCCAAGACCCAGCTTTACGTTCCGCCACGTCCCGCTATCGTCAAGCCACAGCACCTCGAGATGTCGGGAAACCTGCTGGCCATGCCGGTCACGCTCGGCATGATGAAAAGGAAGGCGGCAGCGCCTCTCTCCCTGACCTACGTCTCGTCCATACTCTCTTCGCAGTCGTCCGGTTCATCCTTCACCTCCGGTTCGACCAGCTTCGGAAGTACCGTCGCTGCCGGCAACACACGCTATCTCCTGTGTCTCATCCACAACATATGGGGCAGTGGCGGGACCGACGGATGGACGAACAGCTGCACCATTGGCGGTGTTGCCGCCACCAAGCTCTTCCGCGCCAACGCCTATGCCGGCCAGGTCACCGACTGCTGGTACATCGAGAACAACACGCTGACCTCCGGCACCCTTGCCGTCACATGGAATGGCACGGGATCCCAGTACCTCAAGACCGGGTTCAGCATCTGGCAGCTCGTCAATCCCGCCAGCATTACCCCCGTGGTCACCACGAACGCCGCTTCAGCGACCTCGATCACGGCGAGCGTCTCGCGAAGCTCTTCCCAGGTTGGTCTTGCGATGGCTTCGCCAAACGTCGACTCGGGCTCGAACATCGCCTGGACGAACGCCAGCCTCAAATACAACATCCTTGGCAATTCAACGACCCGCTGGAGCGCGGCGCAGCTCGACACCCAGACTGGAACCTTCAATGTCACTGGCACACAGTCCGCCACGGGAAACATCATGCGCGTTACCGCGGCAGTCTGGAGTTAAGCGTGCCTGTGCCTGACAAGTAGGTCAGCTTAATTCAAGAACTAGAGGGGCGTGCCACAAATTGGCACGCCCCATCAATATGCATGACCGATCTAATCGATCATGTCTGCCAGCGAAATCGCCAGCCGGCCTGGCGGGCTCCGGACGGGTTAGCCGCCATTCCCACCACCGCGCTCGATCCGCCCCATCGTGCGGCTTCTCCCACAGTCCCCGAGCTTCATGGGTCCGGGTCCCCTGCAGAGATCATTACCACAACTGCGCGGAAAGTCGTTTCTGGAATTGGGCAAGGTCTTTCCGGCATGATCGCCCCGCACTGGCCCTGGCGGGCCATAGCTACCAGTCGCCCGTCGGCCTCCTGTGGGCGCTGCTGACTGGCCGCTGTCCCTCTTGCCGGCACCTTTCCCCATGGGCCAGGCGGTCGACTTTTACGCCGCCGCGTGGCCCAATTTTACTCCGGCGTTCACACCTACCACATGAACTCCGGCATGATGGGTACGATCGTCTATACGAGTGCAGCGTAAGGGGCGAGAGGTTATGAGGCTTATGTCGCTTTTGCTCAAGCTGTCTATCTGCGGAGTGCGGTGCGGTCGATCTTGCCGCTCTCTGTCTTGGGAATCTGCGGCACGATCCTGAGGCTGAACTCCGCCATAGCGGGGAGTTTCGATTTTACCCATGCCTCGAGAGATGCCGGGGCCGCGTCATTCACCGTCACGACGGCGACGAGCAGTTGCGGCGTGCCTGCGGCCGTCTCTCCGGTGCGGACGACTGCCGCCTCACGAATCGCGGGATTGGCGAGGATCTGTGCCTCGAGCGACTCAGGCGATTTCTTGATACCGCCGAAATTGAAGAGGTCATCCGACCGGCCAACGATCACCAGGCATCCATTCCCATCGAAGTAGCCGACGTCCCCCGTGTAGAACCAGCGCTGCGCTTCGGCCGGCTGTTCCTGCGTGAGTCCTCCGGTATAGGGCCAGCCCATGCCGGATGATCGCACGCGCACGGGGCCCGCACCTTCAGGCGAGGCACCGGTCTGGCCCACAACCTCTATCCGCTGATGCGGCGCGAAGACTGGGAACTGACGGGGGCCGGATAGCAGGCTGCCCGACGCGGTGGCAGCCGGTCCTGTTTCCGTCGAGCCATAATCGACCAGCAGGTCGCCGCCGAAACACAGCCTGATCCGGTTCATCTCGGTGAGCGAGATCTGGCTTCCCGCGAGGATGATCTTCCGGCCGGATGGGAAGATCTTGCCCTTCTCAGCGGCGCGTGCCGCCAGCACAAGAAGCTGTGCGGGCGACCCCGCGATCACCTTGATGCGGTGATAGGACAGCATGTCGAGCGCTTGGTCATTGCTCTCGATGAAGTAGGTGGGCCGCCCCTGCATCAGGCTCGCCAGCACGAAGCCGAACCCCACATTGGTGGTCACGCCGAACATGCAGAGCGCCCCATCGCCGCTGCCCAGTTGGTAGACGGCCATACGATTGATGGTTTGCTGGCGCACGGCCTCATCTGTGAGGCCAACGGGCTTCGGCTCTCCGGTCGAGCCGGACGTGAATTCGATTCGCACAATGTGGTCGGCGGCGAAGGGACTCACGTCGAGCGGGCCCCTGTCGGGGCGCGTGGCAAACCACGAATCTTCCAGCGCATGCACGATCACCGAAGGGATCTTGATGGCCGCGTCCGTGATCACGGCCTGAATGCCGAGCGCCGCGCAGTGCGGCAGAAAACTGCGGCGAAGCGAAACGGAACAATAGCCGCAGCGGGCGAGGGCAAGCGCCACGATGACATGGCGGGTCGGACTGGAAACCAGAACGCCCACGGGTTTCGACTGATCGATGCCCCGCGCCATTATGGCGGATGCGACGGCGGAAATGCCCGCACCCAGCATGCCGAACGTCACTACCCGGTCGGGCAACACAAGCGCATTTCTGTCAGGCCACATTAGCGCCTGACCCAGAATAGCCTTCAACACGTTTTGCAAGGTGAGCCTCTGGATCTCGGTGGTGAGGCAGTGACGACCGAGCTGGGCAAAGGGCGGAGATGCATGAGCACCCCCGCCAGTTGTAATTAGAAGTTGAAGTTCACGCCTGCGCGAGCGACAATTCCAGACACTTCGTTTTCATATTCGCCATAATCGCCAACATCTGGTGTATAATCTTCGCCGTAACCGAGGGACTCCGAACCCAGATCGTAATAAAGCACCTCAGCCTTTACAGACATGTTTTCCGTGGCGGCGTACTCGACACCGGCACCCGCGGTCCAGCCATAACGAACTGACGACTCCTCGCCGGGGCTGTTCTCATCTTCATACTCATCAAACTGATCGACGCTGACGTCGCCCATCGCGAGTCCGGCCGTGCCGTAAACGAGCAGGTGGTCCATTGCAAAGCCGAGGCGGCCACGCAGCGTGCCGAGCGAGGCCAACTCGGTGGTAACACTGCCAACGTCTGTATCATCAGATGCGCCGTAATAATCTCCCGTCGTCGCCGAGGCATTCACAAAGCTGTAGTCAGCCTCGAGGCCAAACACGATTGAATCGTGCTGCAAGTTCAAACCGATTGTGCCGCCTCCGATGAAGCCACTGCCTTGACGCGAATAGGTGCCGTCAGACAGAACACCATCCTCAGCATAATCGTCGCCAAAAACCTCAATTTGGTGATCGAAGTAGAGTGTTGCGGCGCCCGCCGTCAGACCGACGTAGACACCGCTCCAGTCGTGGTTGATCTCGCCCACGTCAGCTGCGTAGACGGATCCTGCTGCGGCGAAGCTCACGAAGACAGTCGACGCCAGAAGAAGCTTCTTCATTATTCTTCAACTCCTATTTGTTCAGATAAAGATTTTCGAAGGGCACCATTCACGCCCACGATATATGTTTATCTCGCCCCCGGCGGATTCCTTCAAGTGTACGCGGTCGATAAGCTTGGAATGTAGCATTTATGCCACGATCAATCAAAAGATGATGAAACCTCTAAATTTTGAATCTCAAAGATCTGTGATATGGTGCCCCTGCGCATGCTAGTGGAGAGTGATGCGCCATGCATCCGACGCCATTGAACCGGGGTTTGCCCTAGCAACTACCTGTCTCGGCGGGCCGCTCGCCCGCAGGCTCGAGGCTGCCGCTGCGGCAGGCTTCTCATGGATCGAGTTCTTCTGGCAGGACGTCGCTGAGTCGGGCCTCAGCCTGCGCGAGATCAGGCAGATCTCCGAAGATCTCGGCCTCAAGGCACAGGCACTGCAGCCGATCAGAGGATTCGAAGGCGAAGATGCGCTTGCAATGAGTGCCGGTTTCCGGGGCGCCGCTCAATTCATGGATGCAGCGGCGGAACTCGGCGCGGCGCTCGTCGGGGTCTGCGCCAGTGAAAGAGAAGCCGCATCGGGCCCGGACGGTGCCGCCGACATGCTTGCAAGGCTCGCGGAGATGGCAAAGTGCTACGGATTGGATGTCGGCTACGAGGCGCTCTCCTGGTCGCCGGCCATCCATGACCTCGCGGAGGCCTGGGAAGCAGTCCGGCGTGTCGATGCCGCGAACCTCGGGCTCGTGGTCGATTCGTTCCATATCGGCGCAAGGCGGAATGACCCGCGCGTGATCTCGGCCATTCCCGCTTCGCGGATTGCCGCAGTGCAAGTGTCCTCCACGCATGTCCCGCTCGACGGTTCGCTCATCGAGGTGAGTCGTCACCACAGGTGTTACCCGGACGAGGGCCATCTCGAGGCCAGCGAGGTCGTACGCCAGGCCCGACTGGCCGGCTACAAGGGTCCGATCACGCTCGAGCTTTTCAACGACAACTACAGAAGCGGCGATCCCTTTGCTGTGGCCGCCGCCGGATACGCATCACTGCAACGCCTGTGTGGCCACCACCGGAGCATGTGAAGGATCACCTGAGCGTCCCGCGGGTCGTTTTTGTCCCAGCCATTGTGAAGTGCCTCCCGGGTACGCGCGAGAGCCATCGAAGATACGAGCCGGGTGTCAAACCCCGCCTCCATGAGCCGCCAGGCGATTGGCCGGTGATAGTTGCCGGTTGCCTCGAAGGCGCAAACAACCGGTGCGTCAAAGGCCTTTAGTATCCCGATCAGCCTGTCGTGCTCGGTCCGGTTGTTGAGAACTGACAGACGCCTCCGGCGCTGCTGGCCGGGCATCTCGATCAGCACTTCGTTGCGCAGCTTGGCAATATCCAAAGCTACCAGCACAGCCGCAGGAGGTATAGGATCGCGATTTGTCATGGTCGGTCTCTCCAGAAGAGGTTTGAACATCTTCATTCTAGAGACATCAGACCGCTCATGGCTGCCTCGTGCAGTGCGCGCTTGCCCTTTAAGGGCTACGCGCACTGCCGGCTCGGCAGACTTCCAGCCACTCACTCCGAAGGTGCTACGGCCCCGAGTTCGTCGCGAAGGCCGTCCAGGACTGGATCACCGCCGTCGGCGCAAAGACCGCCTATATCGAGCCGGGGAGCCCGTGGGAGAATGGCT
>CAIYXE010000686.1 GCA_903930095.1 uncultured Hyphomicrobiales bacterium | reverse complement strand
GCGGCGAAGGCCCAGGCGATGTGCGTGCCCATGCCGAGCGCGCGGGCCCGCCTGTAGGTCCTCAGCCACCAGAGAAGGATGGAGGCGGTGAGGAAGAAGCCCGCCATCTGCCACCAGCCGCCATCGTTCAGGGGTGCCAGCGCCAGGCCGTATTTGGCCGGCGGCGGCTCAAGCCCGAGCCAGAACAGCTGGCGCACGAACTCGATCGGGTTCCAGTTCACCGAGGCCAGCATGTTGAGGCCGATGATCTCGATGGCGATGAAGCCGCAGAGCAGGGACGCGATGCCGAGCGTTCCGAGATAGATCGGCCCGATCTGCGCATCGCCGATGATGCCTAAGAGCCAGTTGGTGGTCGTGCCCTTTTCGCGCGGCCAGTTGCCGGGCTTCATGGGCACGCCGAGGTCTGCGGGTCCGTGGACCTGAACGCGGGTGAAGATGTTTTGATATTCGATCATCATGATTTTGTTCTCCCCCGTCACGACCAGATCGGCAGATCGAGCCACCAGTTCCACCATTCAGGCCAGCCGCGGGTCCAGAACGGCCCGGAGATGACGATGCAGACGGCGCTGAAGAAGACAGCACCCAGTGCGAGGAACAGACCCAGCCGGTGGATGCCGAGCGTGCCGATGGAGTAGCCGATATGATCGCGGAAGAAGCTGTTCTCGTGTTCGGCGGTCTTGACCGTTTCGCCCTTGGGCGGGTTGGTGGCCGAGAGCACCAGGCCACCGTGCATGGCCAGCGCCAGCGTGCAGGTGAAGAACAGCGTGATGGCGATCATATGCGCCGGATTGTAGTGGAAGTGCAGATATTGGTAGCCGACGTTCGACACCCAATCGAGATGGCTGATGATGCCATAGGGAAAGGCATGACCCCAGGCGCCCAGCAGAACGGGGCGGATGATCTCGAGTGTCACATAGGCGAAGATGGCGAAGGAGAAGGCGACCGGCACGTGGAAGCCGATGCCCAGCTTGCGGCAGATCTCAACCTCGCGCAGCGCCCAGCTGATAAAGGCGCCGGTGGCGCAGATGGTGATGACCTGCCAGAGGCCACCCTCCCGCATCGGCGCAAGCGCCAGACCATAGCTGAGGTCGGGGGGTGCGATGTTGATCTGCCAGAGGTTCCATGTGCCGCCGATCGCGGCGGAATAGACGATGAGCGCCGTGCCAAGCACCGAGAAGAAGGCGGTCGTCACGCCGAAGAAGCCCACATAGAAGGGTCCAACCCAGAAATCGAACAGGTCGCCGCCGATCAGCGTTCCGCCGCGCACGCGGTACTTCTTTTCAAAACTCAGCATTGCCATTGCAGTTGCTCCGTTCCGGCCATGGGCCGGCATGCTTCAGTCGGTGCGGTTCGTGGACGGAACCCGCGATGGAACGCCTGTTCCGTCCACAAGGGTGTTGCGGGATGAACGGCCTCAGCCGATCATCTCGCTGATGGTGACATCCAGGCTCGCAGCCCTCTTCACGCCGCCTTCCAGCCAGTTGAACCGGTCGGTGGACAGAAGGATGAAGTGGATGATGAGAGCGAGGACGAACAGGAAGGTCGCCATTGCGACGAGCGTCCTGCGGGGATCGAACAACAGCCAAATGCGCCACATATCCAATCCTCCTTTACGTGAACATCGACGTCAGCTGGTGAAGCACCGGCGTGATGTCGCTGCTCTCATAGCCATTGGGTCCAGGGATCCACGGGCGCCACTGCCAGGCCAGGAAGTGGGCGACGATCGCCACAACCGTGAAGGCAATGAAGCTCGTGATGAACATGCCATGGAATTCCTTGGCTTCGGCTTCGGTGAGGCCCGAGATTCCGGACCCCTTGTTGTCGGCCATGTTACTGACCTCCGTCTGAAAGCCCCCTGCGAGAGGGGCCTTGTCACCGCTGAAGTCCCGCGCGGCCCGGGTGCTTCGGGCTTG
>CAIYXE010000685.1 GCA_903930095.1 uncultured Hyphomicrobiales bacterium | reverse complement strand
GGCGCGTTTCTCGTCTGATGACGAGGTGGCGATCACCGTCGCCCCCATGGCCTTCGCAAGCTGCAGCGCCGCGATGGAAACGCCGCCCGAGCCCAGCACCAGCACGCTGTCGCCTGCCTTGAGCGGCCCGTTGACGATCAGCGCCCGCCATGCGGTGAGCCCCGCCGTGGTGATCGTTGCGGCCTCGGCGTGGGACCAGCCCCTGGGCGCATGCGTGAAGAAATGCTGCGGCACCACCACGGCCTCACGCGCATAGCCATCGACCCCGTCGCCCGGCACGGTGGCGAAGTCGGGGAGGAAGGGTTCACCGCTGATCCAGCCCGGAAAGAAGCAGGAGACGACATGCTCGCCCGGCCTGAACTCCGTCACACCCGCGCCCACGGCGTCGACCACGCCCGCGCCATCCGACATGGGAATGCGTCCGCCGGCCACCGAGCCCGGCACGCTCATCACGCGGTAGTCATGGTAGTTCAGCGAACTCGCATGCAGCCTGACGCGGATCTCGCCCGGGCCCGGCTCACCCGCAGGGACGAGTTCGGCTACCGCCAGATTGTCGAGCCCGCCCGGGGCCCTGAGCCTGATGCCCTTCATGCGCGTGTTCCTTGAGCTTGCTGCAAAAACCGGGGCGGGCCTCGTCACAAGGCCCGCCCCGCATTTTGGTTGATGTAACCTCAGTCTTCCGAGATCACCTTGTGCACCAGCGCACCGATGATGGCGCCCACAATGGGCGCCACCCAGAACAGCCAGAGCTGCTGCAGCGCCCAGGGCTCAGCGAACAGGGCAACCGCGGTGGAGCGGGCCGGGTTCACGGACGTGTTGGTGACCGGGATCGAGATCAGGTGGATCAGCGTCAGCGCCAGGCCGATGGCCAGCGGCGCGAAGCCTGCGGGCGCATTCTTGTGGGTGACACCGAGGATCACGACGAGGAACATCGCCGTCAGCACCACTTCCGTGATCAGCGCAGACATCAGCGAGAACTTGCCCGGCGAATGCTCGCCGAAGCCGTTGGAGGCAAAGCCGCCCACACCGGTGAAATCCGCCTTGCCGCTGACGATGAGGTAGAGCACCACCGCCGCCGCGATGCCGCCCAGCACCTGGGCCGCGATGTAGCCCGGCACCGTGTTCCAGCCGACGCGGCCCGCCATGGCGAGGCCCACCGTCACCGCCGGGTTGAAATGTGCGCCCGATACGTGGCCCACCGCATAGGCCATGGTCAGAACGGTCAGGCCGAAGGCCAGCGACACGCCCACGAAGCCGATGCCCAGAGCGGGAAAAGCCGCCGCCAGCACCGCGGAGCCGCAGCCGCCCAGCACCAGCCAGAAAGTGCCGAAGAATTCGGCGCTCAGTTTGTTCATGTTCAAATCCCCCAATTGATCCGCCCCGGGAGAATCACGGAGCGATGCCGTTAGCCCCTGCCCCTTACAACGCCACACGCGGGCGGATTGCATATAGCAATACAATTCCGGCCCGGACAACCTCCCGCGAATTGACTTTTCCCATGGGAATCCCTATGTCCTGATCAGTACAGGCGCCCGGGGCTTGATGGCGAATTCGCCCGGCGCAGTTTATGCAATCAGAACAAGATCGCCAGATTGGTTTTCCACCCCACATGAACTTCTCCGAGCTCGGACTGAGCCCCAGAACCCTCGAGGCGGTCACCGCCGCGGGTTACACGACGCCCACCCCCATCCAGGCGGAAGCAATCCCGCCCGCCCTCCAGCGCCGGGACGTGATGGGCCTCGCCCAGACCGGCTCCGGCAAGACTGCGGCCTTCGTGCTTCCCATGCTGTCGCTGCTCGAAAAGGGCCGCGCCCGCGCGCGGATGCCGCGGACGCTGATCCTTGAACCCACCCGCGAACTGGCTGACCAGGTGCGCGAAGCCTTCGAGACGCTGGGCCAGAAGCACAACCTCTCCGTGGCCCTGCTGATCGGCGGCGTCGCCTTTGAGCCGCAGGCCCTGAAGATTGACCGCGGAGCCGATGTCGTCATCGCCACGCCGGGCCGCCTGCTCGACCATTTCGAGCGCGGCAAGCTTCTCCTCACCGGCATCGACATGCTGGTGATCGACGAGGCAGACCGCATGCTGGACATGGGCTTCATCCCGGACATTGAGCGGATCTGCAAGCTCCTGCCCTTCACGCGGCAGACCATGTTCTTCTCCGCCACCATGCCGCCTGAGATCCAGCGCCTCACCTCGCAGTTCCTGCACAATCCGGTGCGCGTCGAGGTCTCGAGGCCCTCGTCCACGGCGGAGACCATCACCCAGATGCTGGTCAAGGTCCCGCATGAGGCGAAAGCCAAGCGTGAGGCGCTGCGCCAGCTGCTCCGTACCCAGACGAATGTCCGGAACGGCATCATCTTCGCCAACCGCAAGACCACGGTCGCGCTCTTGGAGAAGTCGCTCTCCGTCCACGGCTTCAATGTGGGAGCACTGCATGGCGACATGGACCAGTCCGCCCGGCTGAAGACGCTGCAGGCCTTCCGCAACAACGAGATCACCTATCTCATCGCCTCTGACGTCGCCGCCCGCGGGCTTGACATTCCGGAAGTCTCCCACGTCTTCAACTTCGACGTTCCCACCCATGCGGAAGACTATGTCCACCGCATCGGCCGCACCGGCCGCGCCGGGCGTGAGGGGCAAGCCTTCACCATGCTGTCGAAGGAAGAGGGCAAATACTGGAAGGGCATCGAAGCCCTGATCAAGAAAGAAGTCCCCTATTTCGAGCTGAGTGCGGAGGCCGAAGCCGCCATCGAAACCCGCGGTGCCGAGCCTGACCGCCCCCGCCGCGAAGGCCGTGAAGCCCGCAGCGGTGAGCGCCGTGGCCGCGATCGTGACCGTGACCGCCGCCCCCGCGAAATCAAGGACCACGGCGAACGCGCCGCCACAGTCCCCGCTGAGCGCGTCGAACGCCCGGCCGCACCCCCGAATCCCGCCGCAGCCGCAGCCCCCGCCGCCCCGCGCCAGGAAAAGCCGCAGCGTGAGCGCAACCGGGAACGTCC
>CAIYXE010000684.1 GCA_903930095.1 uncultured Hyphomicrobiales bacterium | reverse complement strand
GCAGGAGAAGTGCTCCGTGCTGGCATCAGATTACTATTATCCGGCTCCCCTTCAGGCTGTCATTGCGCTGGAACAGCGCGGCGCCCTGCCGCTTGAGAAGGCTTGGGACATGATCAGCCAGGCTCCAGCTGCGGCATGCGGTCTCACTGACCGGGGCCGTATCAAGGAGGGGCTCCGCGCTGATCTCGTGATACTGCCGGAAACCGGTTCTTTCCCGGTGGCGACAATGGTTGCCGGCCACTGTGTCTACCGGACGGATTAGACGGGCGGCACCGACTTCCCAATCAGGGCGATACGGATCCTCGTGGACAGCATGTCGATTGCTGAGACCGTCACCAGGATCATGATGATGATGAAGCACACTGTTTGCCATTCAAGTGTGCGAATCTGCTCCGAGAGCTGGAGTCCGATGCCGCCTGCGCCGACGATGCCGATGATCGTTGCGGACCGGGTGTTCGATTCGAAATAGTAGAGTGCCTGACTGATCAGGACAGGAGCAACCTGCGGCAGTATTCCGAAGCGGATGGCATGAAGACGGGAGCCGCCGGAGGCCACGACGCCTTCCACGGGCCTCTTGTCGGATGCCTCGATCGCCTCCGAGAAGAGCTTGCCGAACGATCCGATGTCGGATGTTGCGATGGCAAGCACGCCGGCAAAGGGACCGAGCCCCACGACATTGATCCAGATCAGCGCCCACACCAGCGTCTCGACGCCGCGCAGGGTGTCGAAGCCTCGCCGTGTGAAGAAGCGCAGGACCTGCGAGACGGTGGCGTTGCGCGCGGCAATGATGCTCAGCGGAAGCGCGATCGTGGCCGCCAGCAATGTTCCCAGCAATGCGATGGCGACTGTCTCTGCGAGTGCCTTGGTGTAGCGCCACAGGCTTGTCGTGTCACCCCAGTCGGGCGGAAACATCATGACAACAAAGCTGCCCAGGCTTCCGGCGCCGGCGATCAGTTTGGTGAGAGAGAAGCCGAGATGCCATAGGCCATAGACGAAAAGGCCGAGTGCCGCAGCTGTGATCAGGCTGCCTGCATGCCCTCGCGGTGCGAAGCTTTCCGCGTAGCGGGCCCGGATTGCAGCGTCTTCCAGCGTCTTCATGCCGCGATCCGTGTTCATTCAATGCACCGCTGCGATGAAGCGTTGCCTGATACGCTCAGTCACCAGGTCGATGATCGCAACGGTGAGAATGATCATGACGAGGATTGCCGAAACGTCAGGATAGTAGAATTTGCGGATGGCCTCGATCAGGTCCTGCCCGATCCCTCCCGCACCGACGAAACCCATGACGGATGCGCCACGCACATTGATCTCGAAGCGCAGCAGCGCATAACTTACGAAGTTGGAAAGCACCTGCGGCAGAACGGCGAAGCGCATCGTCCGGGTCCATGATGCTCCGCTGGCGATCAACCCTTCCACCGGCTTCTGGTCGATGTTCTCGAGCACTTCGTAGAACAGCTTGCCCAGCGCGCCCGCGGTATGGACGATGATGGCGAGCACGCCTGCCAGAGGCCCCAGCCCAAAAGCCAGCACGAAGATGAGCGCGAAGACCAACTCAGGCACGGTGCGGCAGAATTCGAGAATGCGGCGCATGGCAAAGCGCAGGGGCCCTGAAACGCCGAGATTTCCAGCGGCAAGAAAGCTCGCCGCGAACCCAAGCACCGCGCCGACAATGGTCGCGACATAGGCAATCAGCAACGTATCGGCCATCAGCCGCAGCCACTTCCCGAAACCCCAGAACCATCCGGCGATATCGAAGATGACGAGCTGGCCGGTCTGCGGCCCGGAATCCAAAATGAAAAGGCGGCTGATATAGTTTGTAAACTTGTGGATATTGGAGAAGAAGAGGCCAAGGTCGACCTCCGCCAGCCACGAGGCCGCGGCCACAATGATCGCAAGGGCGATGGCGCCTGCGAGATAGAGCTTCCTCTGGCGGGATGCTTCTGCCTCATATGCCGCCAGCAGACGTTCGGCCGTGGGGCGTGAAGGCGTGGCGGTGGCTGTGGTCATGATCCAGCGGGCGGTGATGGGACCCGCGCCGGCTGGCGCGGGTCCCATGACGGCGTTACTGCTTGCGGAGCGTGTCGACGAACTTGTTCAGCTCGACGATGACCTCGTAGTCGGCATGGCTCGTGGGCGCCCAGGGCTGAGCCTCGCCATCGGTCAGGACCTGGAAGGCTTCCGGGTCGTTCTTGGCGATGCTGAAGAAGGCATCCTTGATGCCGGCCTTGAGATCATCCGGCAGCGCGGAGAGCATGGCCACCGGGGAATTCACGATCATGTCCGACTTGAAGATCATGCGGAAGTCGTCGTACTTCGCCATGTCCTTGCGCTCCATGCGGCGGAGCATCGACTCGTTTTCGTCGTTCCACCAGTTGAAGGCCGCATCCACCTGGCCCTGCTGCAGGGCGATGATGGCGTTCTCGTGGCTGCCGGCATAGACGACGTTGGCAAAGAACTCTTCCGGCTTGATGCCCATCTTGTTCATCGCGAAGCGCGGCACGTTGTTGCCGGACGTGGAGTTCGGGTCGACGAGGCCAAGGTTCTTGCCCTTCAGGTCCTCGAACTTCTGGTAGGGCGAATCCTTCTTGACCCACATGACCGAGAAGTAGCCCTTGGTCCCGTCCTTGTTGACCTGCATGCCGAACGGCTCGATCTTTGCACCGTTCATGTAGGCGCGGGCATAGGCGGAAGGGCCATACTGCGCGATATGGATGTTACCGGCGATCTGGCCCTCGACCACGGCGGCATAGTCGTTGGCGATGCGCAGCTTCACCGGCACACCCAGCTGCTTGGAAAGGTACTGCACGAAAGGCTCGTAGCGCTTTTCCATGCCGGTTGCGTTCTCGTCCGGAACGGCGGCGATGATCAGTTCCGGATACTGCTCCTTCCAGCTCGCGAGGGCGGCGGTGCCGGTGGCGGATACCGCCGCGAGGGCGGCGGCGGACTTGATGAGGGAACGGCGCGTCAGCATTGCAAGGCTCCTGGTTTTGAGATTGATCTGTGAAAGGCGGTGTCAGGCGGCGCTTTGAAGGGCGCCCGCCGAGTCATTCGGCCGTGCCGCCGCCTCAGAAAGGTCCAGCACGTCGTTTGCTTCGAGTCCGTAGAGATCGCGCACTAGTTCGCCGGTGAGTTCGTCCGGCCGGCCGTCGAACACGAGCTGGCCTGCCTTCATTCCGATCAGCCGCGAGCAGTAGTTGCGTGCGAGTTCGAGGGAGTGGAGATTGCACAGGACCGTAATGCCGTTCTCGCGATTGAGGTCCCGCAGCGTGTCCATGACGATGCCGGAATTGCGCGGATCGAGTGATGCGACAGGCTCATCCGCGAGGATGATGTGCGGGTCCTGCATCAGCGTCCGCGCGATCGCGACGCGCTGCTGCTGTCCGCCCGACAGGCTTTCGGCACGCTGGCTCGCCAGTTCCCCGAGATCGAGCCTGTCCAGGGCGCGCAAGGCCGCAAGCTTTTCCTGCTCGGGCCAGGCCTTGATCATTGCGGCAAGCGTTGAAATCGACCCGATCCTGCCCATCAGCACATTGGAGAGCACATCGAGCCTTCCGGCGAGGTTGAATTGCTGGAAGATCATGCCGCAGGAGGAGCGCCACTGCCGCAGCGCCCGGCCCTTGAGGCGGGTGATATCCTTGCCCTCGAAGAGGATACGGCCCTCGCTTGGATCAACGAGCCTGTTGATGCAGCGCAGCAATGTCGATTTGCCGGCACCCGACCGGCCAATCACCCCTACGAACGCCCCGCGCTCGATCTCGACGGAAAAACCGGCAAGCGCGGGCTTGCCTGCGTAGGACTTTCCGAGTTTTTCGATGGTGAGCATCGTTTGCGTTCCTGTGAGAGGTTCCTTAATCGGAAGCCAACGACAGGTTCATGACGGCCATATCTCATCTGAATGACGCCCATTGACGCTCGCCGCGCCTCGGCACTCCGGTGCCGTCCGGCAGCGGCTGGAAGATTGGCGCCGAGGTCGTCACATTTCCCGCAATTGTGCGGAAATCGACAGTTTCTTCCAGAAAACTCCTGTAGTGTTTGCACGAAGATACGAAAAATCGGGTCGTTTTCCTTTCGTGGGGGATATGTCGATGAAAAATGTGATCCTGGCATCGGCAGGGATGCTGTTCTTGGCCTGCGGGACCATGGCCCCCGCGACGGCGGCCGATCTCGCTCCGGCCCCTGACACCAACGAATGGCATTTCACCCTTGCACCCTATGCGTGGGCGGCTGGTCTTCATGGTGACGTCGGGCTTTTCGGTTTCGCGCCGGTCGACATCGACATTCCCTTCTTGGACATCATCCAGAATCTTGACTTTGCGGCCATGGGGGTCGGCGAGGCTCATAATGGCACCTGGGGCGTCTTTGTGGATCTGAACTACATCAACCTCTCGGCAGACAAGTCGGGATCACGTGCCCTTGAGCGCGACCTTTTCGAGCGCTTCGATGTGGAAGCACAGGTGAGCGCCTCTGCCGACATCACGGAGTTCATCGGCACAGTCATGGGCCAATGGCGGCCGATCGATTCGCAAGAGATGATCCTGGACCTGATGGCAGGTGCCCGTTACTGGAATATCGAAAACGACATCGAGATAACCGGAACTGTTTCCAGCGGTGGTCCGCTCGCCCGGGGTGTCAATGGCGCGCGCCTTGAGGAGATAACCGGAACTGTTTCCAGCGGTGGTCCGCTCGGTGCGGAAATCACCCGGCAAGTCAGCGGTTCGGATGGTGCTGCGTGGGTTGACCCTATGCTTGGCGTCAAGTCCCGCATCAATACGGAAACGCCCTTCTACCTGACAGGCTGGGGTCTGATCGGCGGCTTCGGCGTGGGCTCTGACTTCAACTGGGATGTGATGGGCGGCGTTGGCTATGAGTGGACCGAAAAGTTCTCGACGGTTCTTGGCTATCGTGCGCTCGGCGTCGACTATTCGAACGACGGCTTCGTTTATGACGTCATCCAGCAGGGCGTCGCCTTCGGCGGCGTGATCAGCTTCTAGACCAGACCCGCAGGGAGCCATGGCGTATGCTTGGCGGTCGGAGAGATCTTTCGCGGGCGCCCTGGAGTTGGTGGCGCTCGCCGTGCCACCCGCCAGCGTTGTTGGGTCCGAACTGATGACCGGCGCTCCGTGATGCGCCGCGTCCTCCAGGAGCCGCTCGTTCATTTTCTCGGCCTGGCCCTGCTGATCATCGCGGCGTATTGGGCGATTGGGCCCCGGCAGGATGATGCAGATACGCTCATCGTCGTCTCCCCCAATCGCATCGAGCAGCTCTCGGCAGTGTTCGCCAGAACATGGCAGCGCCCGCCAACGGATCAGGAACTCAAAGGTCTGATCGACGACTTCGTCAAGGAAGAGATCTATGTCCGCGAGGCGCGCAAGCTCGGGCTCGATGCGGATGATACCGTGATCAGGCGCCGGCTGAGGCTGAAGATGGAGTTCCTGTCGGATGCGGAGGCCGAACTCACCCCGCCCACCGACCAGCAACTCATGCAATATCTCAGCGAACATCCCGAAAGCTTCGCGAAGCCGCCGCTCTACAGTTTTGATCAGGTGAACTTCAGCCTGGACAGGCGAGGGCCATCAGCCGAGGCCGATGCGCGGAATGTTCTGGTGGCGTTGAATGGCACGGAACCGCCCGATCCTGGTGGATTGGGCGATCCGACACTGCTCCCCTCTTCACTGGACGATGTGGACCCGGCAAACATCTCCCGGGCGTTCGGTGAGGCGTTCGTCGAATCCCTCCGCTCCCTCCCCATTGGCGTCTGGTCGGGTCCGATCGCGTCGGTCTATGGCGTGCATCTTGTCCGGCTCCGTGCGAGGCAGGAGGCAACTGCACCCTCCCTTGGCGATGTGCGTGACCAGGTCTTGCGTGAGTGGATGCACGCCAGGAAACAGGACATCGAAGCCCAGCGCCTGAATGCGCTTCTGGCGCGATATTCGATCGACGTGCGGCTTCCGGGCAGCGAGGCGCCGTGACCCGGCTTCTCGCGGCATGCCTGGCGCTGCTGGTGGCCTGTCTGCCTGCCGCCGCGCATGAACTCCGCCCCGCCTATCTCGATCTGCGCGAAACCGCGCCGGGCGTCTTCGCCGTGGTCTGGAAGAGCCCGGCGCGGGGCGACAGGCGTCTCGGCATCGCGCCACGGCTGCCGGATGTGTGCAAGGCCAATGGTGAGCCGCAACGCGCCATCGAGAGCAATGCCTATTTCGAGCGCCTGACGATCACATGCAGCGTTCCCCTGAAGGGCCAAATGATCGGCATCGATGGCCTTGGCGCCACATATACCGATGCCCTGCTGCGCATTGCCTATCTCGACGGCGCCGTTGAAACGGCCAGGCTGACCCCTGAGGCTGCGTTCACGGAGATAAAGGGCGCACAGTCGGCCCTTGATGTGGCGCTCACCTATTTCGGTCTGGGCGTCGAGCATATTCTTGAAGGTATCGATCACCTGCTTTTCGTGTTCGCGTTGCTGCTTCTCGTCAAGGACTGGCGCTCGCTGGTCAAGGCAGTCACCGCCTTCACGGTGGCCCACAGCATCACGTTGACGGGCGCCACACTCGGATATCTGAGCCTGCCGCAGGCCCCCGTCGAGGCGATCATCGCGCTGAGCGTGGTTTTCGTCGCACGTGAGGTCATCATGGGCGGGAGAGGGCAGCAGGGTCTTTCGGGTCTGATGCCCTGGACGATGGCGTTCGCTTTCGGCCTGCTCCATGGGTTTGGCTTTGCGGGTGCCCTCAGGGAGGTTGGTCTTCCGCAGTCCGATGTGCCGCTGGCCCTCCTCAGCTTCAATCTGGGTGTGGAGGCCGGTCAGCTGGCCTTTGTGGCCGCCGTGCTTGTCCCCGCAAGCCTGGCGAGGTTCATGTTCAAGCTGGAGCCGAGGCGTTATGCCATGACGGCGGCCTATGCGATCGGCGCCATTGCCATGGTATGGTTCATCGAGAGAATGGCGCCGCTCGTCTAGCGCGCGTTCCTGCCAGGTGGAATCACCTGGTCGAAGAAAAGTCGCGCAAGATCAATGGCTTGAGCATGATCCGCAAGCTGCCCTTCAGCCCGCGCCTGCTTCCTTGCCAACCAGGGCGAGGCAATTGCCGCATAGCTGGGCGGCTCTCTCCGGCGTTGCGGCCTCCGCATAACAGCGCAGTTCTGGCGCGTTGCCTGAAAGTCTCAGATGCAGAATGTCTCCTGAGCCGAGCGTGGCACGCACGCCATCGGTCGTATCAAGCGCAACCACGCTCTGGCGGTCCGT
>CAIYXE010000683.1 GCA_903930095.1 uncultured Hyphomicrobiales bacterium | reverse complement strand
GGCGTCGAACTCGCCAACGGCTTCGGCGAGCTCACCGACCCGGAAGAGCAGCGCCGCCGCTTCGTGGCCGAGATGGATGTGAAGGAACAGGTCTATGGCGAGCGCTATCCCATCGACGAAGAATTGCTTGCTGCACTGGCGATGATGCCGCCCGCCTCGGGCGTGGCGCTTGGGCTCGACCGGCTGGTCATGCTCGCCACCGGCGCCACGCGCATTGACCAGGTGCAGTGGACGCCCGTCACCTGATTGGCTAAGTCATCGCTTGAGTGGGAGAGTGGAAGAATGAAGAAGATACGATACGCCGTCGTGGGCACCGGCTGGATCTCGCAGATCGCCTTCCTGCCGTCGATTGCCCAGACCGGCAATTCCGAGGTCACGGCCCTTGTCTCCGGCAATCGCGTCAATGCCGGGAAGCTTGCCACGTTCTATGGCATCCCGCACAGCTATAGCTACGATCAGTATGACGAGATGCTGAAAAGCGGGAACGCCGACGCCGTCTACATCGCACTGCCCAATTCCATGCATGCCGACTATGCGATCCGTGCGGCCAAGGCCGGCATCCATGCCCTCGTCGAGAAGCCGCTGGCCGTCACCGTTGCCGAATGCGAGGCGATGATTGCGGCGGCTGATGCGGCGGGCGTCATGCTGATGACGGCCTACCGGCTCCACACCGAGCCCGGCACCATCGCGGCCATCGACATGATCCGCCGCGGCGAGATCGGGGAGCCGCGCCTGTTCTCCTCCGTCTTCTCCTTCCCCGTGGCGGCCGGCAACCATCGTCTCAAGGCGGAGCATTGGGGTGGGCCCTTGCAGGACATTGGCGTCTATTGCGTCAACGCCATGCGCCACCTGCTCGGATCGGAACCGACCGAGGTGATCGCTGCAACCGCCGCGCGCCCGGGCGACCAGCGCTTTAGCGAAGTTGAGGAAATGGTCTCCGCCACGCTGCGCTTCCCCGGCGAAAGAATTGCGCAGTTCATCGCCAGCTTCGGCGGCGACGATATCGACCAATACCGTGTGGTGGGCACCTCAGGCCAGATCGAGGTCTCCTCCGGCTACCGCTTCGACCGGCCCATCACGCTGCGGATCACCAAGGGCGGTGAGACGGTGGAAAAGGCCTTCCCGCAATATGACCATTTCAGCGGCCAGGCGCATTACTTCTCGGACTGCATCCTCAACGGCGTGAGACCCGAGCCCGACGGCGGCGACGGCCTGGCCGACGTCGCCATCATGCGCGCGATCGAGGAATCAGCCAAGACGGGCCATGCGCAAAAGATCACGCTGCCGGAGCGTGCGTCTCATCCGGTGACATCCATGGCGCGGGAATTCCCGATGGCGGAGAAGCGCCTGATGTTGTGAAGGCGGTGCGCCCTTGCTCATTCCTCTCCCCCGCGAAAGGGAGAGGGCAGGGTGAGTCTCACCGCACCATCAGCACCCAGTAATCAAGCTCCAGAATCACCCCCGGCGTCTCAGCCGTTCCATCTTTCACCGGAAACGCCGTACACGGAAGATCACGCGCCGCGCGCGTCATGATCCGAAGTGCGCCCACGTCGCTGCGGCCTGCAACATCTGCTGTTTCCAGGATCTCCGACCACGCAAAGACCGTTCCACCCGCAAACAG
>CAIYXE010000682.1 GCA_903930095.1 uncultured Hyphomicrobiales bacterium | reverse complement strand
GCGCCGATGGCCGCGAGAAGCCCAATCCAGGGCGAGCCCGTGTAGAGTGCTGCGCCAAAGCCCGAGACTGCACCCATGACCATCATGCCCTCAACACCGAGGTTCAGGACGCCCGACCGCTCAACCACGAGTTCGCCCAGTGCTGCGAAGAGAAGCGGCGTGGCCGCCGTCAGGATGATGAAGATGACGCCGGTATCCATGGCCCTACCCCGCCGCCCTTGCTGCCGCCGTGCGGGCCGTCTCGATGCGCACGCGGTAAAGGATGAGCGTGTCACAGGCGAGCAGGAAGAACAGCAGGATGCCCTGGAAGACCTTGGCGATCTTGTCCGAAATGCCGAGAGAGACCTGGACGCTTTCACCGCCGATGAAGCTCAGCGCCAGGAGGAGGCCCGCCACGATCACGCCGAGCGGGTTGAGCCGGCCGAGGAAGGCCACGATGATGGCGACGAAGCCATAGTTCGGCGAATAGGGCGTCTGCAGCTGGCCTGACGTGCCCATGACGTCGCTCGCTCCCGCAAGGCCTGCCAGCGCGCCGCTCAGCAGGAAGCAGAACAGCACGGAGCGCGGGCCCGAAAACCCGGCGAAGCGCCCGGCGCGGGGTGCGGCCCCCAGCACCTGCAACTCGAAGCCCTTCAGCGTCCGCGCCATGACGACGGCGAGAACGAGCGCCACGACCAGCGCGAACAGCGCGCCCAAGTGAATGTCGCCCCAGCGCGGCAGAAGCTGCCAGCCGTCGAAATTGACCGTTTTCGGGAAGTTGAAGCCCTGCGGATCGCGCCAGGGCCCCCGCACCAGCCAGTCGAACAGGTAATGCGCCACGTAGACCAGCATCAGCGACGTCAGGATCTCGTTGGCGCTGAACCTGGTCTTGAGCAGGGCCGGGATTGCCGCCCAGGCCATGCCGCCCACGACGCCCAGCGCCAGCATCACCACCATCACCTCCGGTGTCTGCCACGAGGTGAAGAACACGGGGATCATCCCGGCCAGCAGCGCGCCCACGATGAACTGCCCTTCGGCGCCGATATTCCAGACATTGGCGGCATAGCACACGGCAAGGCCCGCGCCGATCAGCACCAGCGGCGCCGCCTTGGCGATCAGCTGCTCGCGCGACCATGGGTCGGTCAGCGGTTCGATGAAGTAGACATAGAGCGCCTCGAAGGGATCAAGGCCCCTGAGCGCGAAGATCACCCCGCCCACGATGACGGTGAGGCACAGCGCGATGACGGGCGAGAGCAGCGCCATCTTCGCCGATTGCTCCGCCCTCTTCTCAAGCACCAGCCGCATGGGCTCTCTCCTTACCTTCATGCGCACCCGCCATCAGCAGCCCGATCCTCTCAGCGCTGAGGCCCGCGGCCGGATAGGCCTCGGAGAGCTCACCGCGGGAAATGACGGCGATGCGGTCGGCGATCTCGAAGATCTCGTCCAGGTCCTGGCTGATGACGAGCACGGCCGAGCCCTCCTTGGCGAGATCGACCAGCGCCTGCCGGATGGTGGCAGAGGCGCCCGCGTCGACGCCCCATGTCGGCTGGTTGACGACCAGTATGCCGGGCTTCCGGTCCAGTTCGCGGCCCATGACGAATTTCTGCAGATTGCCACCCGACAGCGCGCGCGCTTCCGGGTCGGCCTTTCCCATGCGCACGTCAAACGCCTTGATGATGCGGGCGCTCAGCGCCGCTGCCTCCTCGCTGCTCACCAGGCCGGACCTGACCAGCCCGGCATCGCTGGAGTGGCGCGTGAGCACGACGTTCTGCGACAGGGTGAAGCCCGGCACCGCGCCGTGCCCCAACCGTTCCTCGGGCACGAAGGCAGCGCCCGCCTTGCGCCGTTCGTTGATGCCGGCCTGCCCCATGGGCTGGCCGTCGATCAGCAGCATGGCGGCGGAGGACAGCATGCGCTCGCCCGAGACCGCGTCAAAGAATTCTGACTGGCCGTTGCCCGCCACGCCAGCGATGGCCACCACCTCACCTGCCAGCACTTCGAGAGAGACGCCCTTGAGGGCGACCGAGAACGGCCCGTCGGCGGGCAGGCTCAGGTCGACGAGGCGCAGGCGGATGCGAATCCGCCTCGCGTGTTCGGTCTCACCGTCCACCGGGCTCACCACGTGGATGTCGCCGCCGACCATGAGCCGGGCGAGGCTTCCTGCCGTCTCCTGCTTGGGGTC
>CAIYXE010000681.1 GCA_903930095.1 uncultured Hyphomicrobiales bacterium | reverse complement strand
TTCCATCCGGACGTAGCCACCGCGGGCGGCGACCAGCTGGCGGATCTGGGCTTTGGAGAGGTTGACGCCTTCGACGTCGATGACGATGCGCAGGTCGAACCAGTCGATTTCCTGGTTGATGACCTCGAAGCGGACCGCGGCGGTGACCGGGTCGGAGAGGATCGACTTCAGGCGCAGGTCGATGTCCAGCGTCACCGATTCCGGCATCGCCTTGATCCACTCCGCGAACTTTTCGGGGAACTGCTTGGTGATGCGGGATTTGAAAGAGAGGAGCTTCTCATCGTAGGTGAGGCCCATTTCTTCGAGGATGCGCGGGACCGGATAGAGTTCCTCACGGGCGAAACGGAGCAGCTGCTTGCCCTTGAGCGGGGTCTGCTCGACGAGTTCCCAGCCTTCTTTCGTCAGGCGCTCGGTGCGGCGTTCCTTGGACTCGATCGCGGTGACATCGATGACCAGGTGCTCGGTCTCCGCGGCGGTCAGGCCGGCCACCAGCTTGAGCTCGAACTTCGGCTTCAGCTCGAGATCGACCACACGCTTCTTCAGCGACTCGGGCAGCGAGGCACCGATCTTGCGGAGGAATTCCACGCCTTCCAGCGAGTCGATGACCCGCTTGGGAATCAGGTAGCGCGGCATGACTTCCGTCTCTTCCAGCCAGCGCGGCGGGCCGGGGAACACGGTTTCGTCGGACTGATAGAGTTCCTTGCGCCCCGGCAGCATGCGCACCGAGTGGGAGACGTTCTCGCCGCTGGCGGTAACCAGTTGCAGCGCGAAGCTGCCCGGATCGTAGGGATCGTCCTCGCAGACCCACTTGAGGGCCTCGGTGACCACCTTGAATTCGCGCTCGTCGAGGTTGACCAGATAGCCCTTCAGTGCGGGCTGGCGGAAGACGCGGTTCATGAAACGGCAGGCTTCCTCGACGTCGAAGTCGAAGGTCGTCTCGTTGTTGTCGCGGTAATAGGACAGGAAATGCTCCCACAGCACCTGGCTCGGCGCGTCCATCCGGAGCGCGGCTTGGTGGTGCATCTGGACGAAGCGCTCGATCTCGTTCTTTTCCCGGATCTGGGTCCACAGGCCGTTGCCTTCCTTGGCCTCGATGCGGGCCTCGTTGATCGTCGCGACCAGGCGGAACGCGACCTCGATCGGCGGCTCCTGCGGCGGGCGCTCGTTGACCTGCTCGATCCGGTCATACCAGGAGGCCACCTCGCGCTCCTGCTCCCAGTCGGCCATCTTTTTCTGAACGTGGGCCAGATCGGTGATCACGTTCATGAAGTCCGGGTAAGGGAGCTTCTTCTTGTAAAAGGCGTAGGCGAGGTAGTTCCAGAACTCCAGGATGTCGCCCGGTGGCATCGGCCACAGCTCAAGCGGCTCGTAGGTCGTGATTTCCCAGCGGGGCGTGATGCGGACCATGTCATGGTCGTGCAGCTCGCCTTCGATCACGTAGCGGCGGTAGCGCTTCTCGATCTTGGAAACGAAGTCGGCCTCCTTGTCGTCCAACTCGCGGCCCAGCTTTTCCTCGATGATGTCGAGCACCGGGGTATCGTCGAATTCATTCGGCGACTCCGGCAGGTCCTCGCCGCGGTGCATCCGCTCCATCATCGTCGCATACTGGCAGGCGGCGGAGATGATCTCGTCTTCGGCGGTGCAGGAGCCGAACCAACGGTTGCCTTGGAGGCGGAGGCTGGTGCGGAAAGTCCCGGTCTCGTCCTCGACGCGGCCCTGGATGAACAGGTGATTGCCGAAAATCTGGGTCACGGCGCCGTCCTTTTGGAGGCGTTCGCCGCGCTTGCGGGCTTCTTCTGGGAAGCTGTTGAGGAAATT
>CAIYXE010000680.1 GCA_903930095.1 uncultured Hyphomicrobiales bacterium | reverse complement strand
TCCTGGCCCAGCCGCTGCCGGTCGAGCTCGCCGGAGGCTTCGGCCAGGCGGATCTCGATCATCTGGGCGGAATAATTCCACTCATAGACGGCGGAGTTGATGTCGAGGCCCTCGTAGCACTGGAGGCGGATCAGCTTGCGGCCCAGCGTCTCGGCCAGCACCTTGGCGATCTCGGTCTTGCCCACACCTGCCTCGCCTTCGAGGAACAGCGGGCGGCCCATCTTGAGGGCGAGGAAGGCGACAGTCGCCAGATCTCGGCCCGCGATGTAGCCGGTGGAGCGGAGGAGTTTCAGCGTCTCGTCGATGCTGGCAGGAAGGTTGGTCATTCGTCACTCCTCACATGTGCCCGTCATCCCGGCCTTCGCCGGAGTGACGTCCTAAAAGACACGCCCAAGAATAGCAAAGGCCCGCGATTGCACTCGCGGGCCCCAACTCGCAAGTCTCGTAACTTACTTGGCCTTTTCCACGGCTCGCTTGGCCATGACCGTGATCAAATGCGCACGATATTCGGCAGAGGCGTGAAGGTCGTTGTTGAGGTCCTTGGACGGCACCGAAATGCCGTTCAAGGCGCCCGCCGAGAAGTCCTTCGACAGGGCCGCTTCCATGGCCGGAACCCGGAACACGCCGGAACCCGCACCCGTCACCGCCACGCGGGCGGAACCGTCAGCGCCTTGCGCCGCGAAGACGCCGACCATGGCATAAAGCGAGGCCGGGTTCGGGAACTTGGCATAGCCCGACTTCTTCGGGATCGGGAACTCGATGGCCGTCACCACCTCACCCTCTTCCAGCGCGGTGGAGAACATGCCGGTGAAGAAGTCATCGGCTGCAATCTTGCGGCTGGAGGTGTGGATGGTGGCGCCGAGCCCCATGCAGGCGGAGGGGTAGTCTGCTGCGGGATCGTTGTTGGCCACCGAACCGCCGATGGTGCCCTTGTGGCGCACCTGCGGGTCACCGATGCCGCCAGCGAGAGCGGCGAGGCCGGGGATGGCCTTCTTGAGGTCGGCATTGCCCGCCACCTCGGCGTGCGTGGTGCCCGCCTTGATGACGACCGTTGCACCGACGCTGACGCCTGCGTTCTTGAGGCCGCCGAGATCGACGATGTCGGAGGGCGACGCGAGGCCCTGCTTCATCGTCGGGATAAGCGTCTGGCCGCCCGAGAGGTATTTGCCGTCAGACGCCGACTTCATGGCGTTCACGGCATCCGCGACAGAGGCGGGGCGATGGTAGTTGAAGTTTTCCATGTCTTGGGTCCTCCCGCCTTATTCGGCAGCCTTCTTCATGGGCTGCAATGTTTTCCACACGGTGTGCGGCGTTGCCGGCATGGCGACGTCCTTCACGCCCAGCGCATCCGTCACCGCGTTCATGACCGCGGCGGGAGAGGCGATGGCGCCGGCCTCGCCGCAGCCCTTCATGCCGAGCGGGTTGCTCGGGCACGGGGTGCAGGTGAAGCCAAGCTTGAAGGACGGCACGTTGGCCGCGCGCGGCATCTGGTAGTCCATGTAGGAACCGGTCAGAAGCTGGCCCGACTCCTTGTCATAGACGCAGCCTTCGGCCAGCGCCTGGCCAATGCCCTGCACGATGCCGCCATGGACCTGGCCCTCGACGATCATCGGGTTGATGATGTTGCCGAAGTCATCCACCGCCGTGTAGTTCACGACATCCGTCACACCCGTATCGGTGTCGATCTCCACCTCGCAGATGTGCACGCCCGCCGGGAACACGAAGTTCGACGGGTCATGGAAGGCCGATTCCTTAAGGCCCGGCTCGATCTCCGCCGAGTTGAACTTGTGGGCCACATAGGCCGACAGGGCCACCTCACCGAAGGCCATCTTCTTGTCGGTGCCCTTCACCGTGAAGGTGCCGTTCTTGAACTCGACGTCATCAGCCGAGGCTTCCATCACCGCGGCGGCGACACGCTTGGCCTTGGCCTCGATCTTGTCGAGAGCCTTGGAGATGGCGGTCATGCCGACAGCGCCGGAGCGCGAGCCGTAGGTGCCCATGCCGAACTGCACCTTGTCAGTGTCGCCATGGACGATCGAGATGTTGTTGATGTCGATGCCGAGACGGTCAGAGACGAGCTGCGCGAAGGTCGTCTCATGGCCCTGGCCATGGCTGTGCGAGCCGGTCAGCACCTCAACCGAGCCCACCGGGTTGACGCGCACTTCCGCGGATTCCCAGAGGCCCACGCCGGCGCCGAGCGAGCCGATGGCCGCCGAGGGGGCAATGCCGCAGGCTTCGATATAGGCCGAGTAGCCCAAGCCACGCAGCTTGCCCTTCTTGGCCGCGTCCGCCTTGCGGGCCGCAAAGCCCTTGGTGTCGGCGATGTCCAGCGCCTTGTCGAGGGCGGCGGAGTAATCGCCCGCGTCGTAGCACATGATGACGGGTGTCTGATGCGGGAAGGCGGTGACGAAGTTCATCCGGCGGAATTCGGCCGGATCCATCTTCAGTTCACGCGCTGCCGTCTCGACGATGCGCTCCACCACGTAAGTGGCTTCCGGACGGCCAGCGCCGCGATAGGCGTCAACCGGTGCGGTGTTGGTGTAGATCGCATCCACCTCGGCATAGATCGCCGGGATGTTGTACTGGCCGGACAGCAGCGTGGCGTAGAGATAGGTCGGCACGCAGGAGGAGAAGGTGGAGAGGTAAGCACCCATCGCCGCCTTGGTGTGGACCTTGAAGCCGATGATCTTGCCGCCGGCGTCCATGGCGAGTTCGGCATGGGTGACATGGTCACGGCCATGGGCATCCGCCAGGAAGCTTTCGGTGCGTTCCGCCGTCCACTTCACGGGGCGGCCGCCCACGTGCTTGGAAGCCCAGACGCAGACCACTTCTTCGGCATAGATGAAGATCTTGGAGCCGAAGCCGCCGCCCACATCCGGCGCGATGACGCGGAGCTTGTGCTCCGGCGCCAGGCCGTGGAAGGCGGAGATCACCAGACGCGCCACATGCGGGTTCTGGCTGGTGGTGTAGAGCGTGTAGTGCTCCTGTCCCGTATCGTAGTAGCCGATGGCCGCGCGCGGCTCCATGGCGTTGGGGATCAGGCGGTTGTTGACGAGGTCGATCTTGGTGACGTGTGCGGCGCGCTTGAAGGCGGCGTCGGTCGCGGCTTCATCGCCGATTGACCAGTTGAACACCCGGTTGTCAGGGGCCACCTCGTGAACCTGGGCCTTGTGGCCCATGGCATCGGCAACATCGACGACATGCGGCAGCACGTCATAGGAGACGTCGACCGCACCAGCGGCGGCCTTGGCGAGGTCCTTGGTTTCGGCGATGACGACGGCCACATGGTCGCCCACATAGCGCACCTTGCCCTGGGCAAGAATCGGATGCGGGCCCGCCTTCATGGGCGAGCCATCCTTGGAATGGATCATCCAGCCGCAGATGAGGCCGCCGATCTTGTCGGCCGCAACGTCATCACCCGTGAAGACGCCGACCACGCCCGGCATCTTCTTCGCCTTGGACGTGTCGATCTTCTTGATCGAGGCATGGGCATGGGGGCTGCGCACGAAATAGGCGTAGGTCTGCTTCGGCAGGTTGATGTCGTCGGTGTAGTTGCCCTTGCCGGTGATGAAGCGCAGGTCTTCCTTGCGCTTCACGCGGGCGCCGATTCCGGTTCCGTTATCCATGTATCGCTCTCCCCAAAATCACATGTTGGCCGCGCCGGCCTTAACGGCGGCGACGATGTTCTGATAACCCGTGCAACGGCAGATATTGCCTTCGAGCTCGTGGCGGATCGTGTCCTCATCGAGGTTCTTGCCGAGGCGGTTCACGATATCGACCGAGGCCATGATCATGCCCGGCGTGCAGAAACCGCACTGCAGGCCATGGTGCTCGCGGAAGGCCTCCTGCATCGGGTGCAGCTTGCCGTTGGCGGCGAGGCCTTCGATGGTCGTCACCTCCGCCCCGTCATGGGCGATGGCGAGCGCGGTGCAGGCCTTGACCGCCTTGCCGTCGACATGCACCACGCAGGCGCCGCACTGGCTGGTGTCGCAGCCGACATGCGTGCCGGTCAGGCCGAGCTTGTCGCGGATGAACTCGACCAGCAGGGTGCGGCCTTCGACATCGCCGCACACGGACTGACCGTTCACTTTCATCGAAATTGCAGGCATAGGGTCCTCCCAAATTGGCTTCCCGCTGACGGAACCGCTGCCACCGGCACGTGACCGGCGCTGATCCGGGCGGGAAATTCTCTGATTGCCGGGCCGCATACTCAACCGCGATTCAGTCATCGTCAAGGGTGACCCAGCGTCGCGGAGCCAGAAATTTCCGTTACGACTCAGTTTGTTGCAGCGCACACAGCAAACCGGCGGCCGTGCCGCAGCGTATCCGGCCTGATACCAGCGGACCAGGAGGTTGCAATGCGCTTCATCATCTTACTCTTTGCTGCCTTCCTGCTGTGGGGCGCACCCGCACGCGCGGACACGCTGTCAGACGGGGACAAGGCCGCGTTCCGCGATGTGATCACCGGGCAGATCGAGGCTTTCCGGGCGGAAAACGGCTCACGCGCCTACAGCTATGCCGCGCCGATGATCCGCCAGATCTTCCCCAACCCGGACCTGTTCATGAACATGGTGCGCCAGGGCTACCAGCCGGTGTACCGGCCGGAGTCCTTCAAGTTCGGCGAGGCGGGCTTCTCGGCGTCCGGCCGGCCGATTCAGCGCGTGACGGTGGTGGGGCCGGACGGGCTCACCTATGAGGCCATCTACACCATGGAGCGCCAGCCGGACGGAAGCTGGCTGATCAACGGCTGCGCCATCGTGCGGGCGCCGGAATTGGGCGCGTGAGGCCCAGGCACCCGCATACCGCCCGCAGCCGGGGATGACATGCCGGGGCTGGCGCGATAACAGCCAGCCATGGACAGGCCATCCCGCGCCAGCCTCTTCGCCGTTCTCGCCATCATCGCGGTCACGGCTCTCTCGCTGTGGCTCATGGGGCGGGTGCCGATCTGTGCTTGCGGCTATGTGAAGATCTGGGAGGGCGAGGTCTTCAGCGCCGGCAATTCCCAGCACCTCACGGACTGGTACTCGCCATCCCACATCATCCACGGCTTCATCTTCTATTGGCTGCTATGGCTGGTGGCGTGGAAATGGCCGCTGGGCGCGCGGCTCACCGCCGCGACGGCGATGGAAGCCGCCTGGGAGGTCTTCGAAAACACGCCCTTCATCATCAACCGCTACCGCGCGGCGACGATCTCGCTCGACTATTTCGGCGACAGCGTCCTCAACTCCGTCTCCGACATCCTGATGATGGTGCTGGGCT
>CAIYXE010000679.1 GCA_903930095.1 uncultured Hyphomicrobiales bacterium | reverse complement strand
TTCATGTGCTGAGGGTTGGCGAGCACGAAGCCCGGTGCCGGATCATCCAGCGCCATGCCAAAACGCACTTCGCTGGCCGTGGTGATGGCGGCATGGCCCTTGCAAAGCTCTGCGATGCGGCGGGCGAGGTCATTGGCGCCATGATGGCCGCCGAGAAGGGGCACAGCGGAGGAGCCGTCTTCCGCCAGGGCGATCACCGGGGGCTCGCTGTGCTTGTCCTTGAGGTGTGGTGCGATGGCGCGGATGAGGATGCCTGCCGCGCAAAGGCCCATGATGCTGCGGCCTTCTGAAAACAGCGTGCCGAGGTGAGCGGTGGCCTTGGCATAAGTGACATCCCCCCCCGCGACACAGTTGGGCGTGTGGATCTCGGCGTCCAGCGGCTGCTTCAGCTTGTGTGCCAGCGGCAGTGCGGAGGCACCGAGCACGAAGAGGACGGGTTTCACCATGTTTCGGCACCCGTATAAACGAGGATGGTGGAGAAATAGGGCAATTTATCTTCCGTGATGGCGAGCAGCGGTGTCACAGCTTCATCAGCATGTGTGGCCTTGACGATGACATGGGCATTGGCGGCGAGATGCAGCATGCCGAGAATGTTGCGGACCTTGGGCAGATGGCGGCCGACCTTGATGATGGCAGCACTTTCCGCCGTCATCAGCTCATCACGCAGGCGGTCTTCCGGCAGGGTGGCGGGCAGCACCTTCACCACCTCGTTGCGCGCCGAGAGCGGACGGCGCAGTGAGGCGGCAGAGGCCGTGATGGATGTGACGCCGGGAACGACAACGCAAGCGTATCGTTTCGCAAGGCGCGCGAAGATGTACATGAAACTGCCGTAGAAGAAGGGATCACCCTCGCAGAGCATGACGACGTCATGGCCGCGGTCGAGTTCCGCTGCAATTGCCGCCGCTCCGGCATCATAGGCCCGCTCGCCCGGCTCGCGCTCCACCCGCATGGGCATGTCGATGACGAGGTGCCGGGCAGAGGCGGGGATGTGGGGCTTCGCAATGTCGCGCGCGGTGGAGTCCTGGCCGTTGGCTGCGAGATAGGCGATGACCGGCGCATTGGCGATGAGCTTCCACGCCTTGAGCGTGATGAGATCTGGATCGCCCGGGCCGACGCCGACGCCGTGGAGGGTGCCCGTCACCATGGCTTCACCGCCCGCCACTGGGTGACGGCCATGCGCGGGCGGAGTGCGCGCAGGCGGCCAACATGGGTGAGATGCGAGATATCCATGCGCACGATGTCGCCACCATGCTTTTCATGAAGGTCATAGAGATGCAATTCGCCCTCGATGGTGACGGCATTGGCCACCATCGTTCCGCCGGGCTTGAGTGCGGCCCAGCTGTTCTCGAACACGCCCGGGTTCCAGATGCCGCCACCGATGAAAACGGCGTCGGGTGCGGGCTGGCCGGTGAAGGTGGCCGGTGCCTCGCCCGCGATCACCTTGAGGCGCGGGGTGCCGAGCGCATCGGCATTGGTGGCGATCATGGCAAGGCGGTCAGGCTCGTTCTCGAAGGCGATGGCCTCAGCGCCGCGCGCGGCGCGCATCCACTCGATGGAGATCGAACCGCAGCCTGCGCCCACATCCCAGAGCAATCGGTCTGGCGAGGGGCCAAGCGCTGCGAGCGTTGCGGCGCGTACCTCGCGCTTGGTGATCTGGCCGTCATGCACGAAGGCATCATCGGGGAGGCCTGCAAGGCGCGAGAAAATCCTCGCACCAGGAGAGGCGATGCAGTGGATGGCCAAGGTATTGAGATCGGAGTGATCCGCTGCCGGAGGGCTCTCGGCGATGAAGGACGATTGCCGTTCACGCGTGCCGCCCATGTTTTCGAGCACCGTGATCTCGGATCTGCCGAAGCCGCGCGCGGTGAGGCGGCGGGCGACCTCCGTGATTGTCGAGGCATCGGCCGTCAGCACGATGAGACGCACACCGGGCTGGATGAAGGGCTCGATAT
>CAIYXE010000678.1 GCA_903930095.1 uncultured Hyphomicrobiales bacterium | reverse complement strand
ATGAGCAAGCCGCAGCACGGCTGTCGGCAGCACAGGCGCAGCTTCAGCAACTTTCCAAGCCACCACGCAAGCCGCTGGGAATGCCTGCGCCGTAGACCGCTCCGCAGGGGGCTGGCGTCTGCTTTGCATGTGGATCGGCGTGGAAGAAGGACCCCGTTAGCGGGGTGATCGGCGTCGAACAGGGACCCCTCATTCCGATGGTTTAATCGGCTGCCTTGGCTTTCAGGTAGCGAGATCGGGATGTTGATAGTGGAGACGGTTGTTCGGATCCGGCGGGAGCACTCGGGTGGGAAGGCGATCAAGGCGATCGCGCGGGATTTGCGGCTGTCGCGGAAGGTCGTGCGCAAGGCCATCCGCTCGCCGGAATGTGCTTTCGCGTATGAGCGCAGTGTTCAGCCGCTGCCTCGGATCGGGCCTTTTCAGGAACGCCTGGACAGGCTGCTGATCGAGAACGCGGCGCGCAGCCGACGGGACCGACTGCGGATGACGCGGATTCATGACCTGCTGGTGCGGGAGGGCTTTGAAGGCTCCTATGACGCCGTCCGCCGCTATGCGGCACGCTGGACGGCCGAGCAGCGCAAGGATGCCGGTGACGGCGCTCCGGCGTTCATCCCGCTGCTGTTCCAGCCGGGGGAGGCGTATCAGTTCGACTGGAGCCATGAGGATGTGGAGATCGCCGGCAAGCCGATGCGGGTGAAGGTGGCGCATGTCCGCCTGTGCGCATCGCGGGCGGTGTATGTCCGGGCCTATCCCCGCGAGACGCAGGAGATGGTGTTCGACGCGCACGAGCGGGCGTTCGTGTTCTTCGGCGGTGTGCCGCTGCGCGGCATCTACGACAACATGAAGACGGCAGTGACTACGGTGTTCACCGGCAAGGATCGGCTGTTCAACCGCCGGTTCCTGATCATGACTGACCACTATATGGTGGAGCCGACCGCGTGCTCGCCAGCGGCGGGTTGGGAGAAGGGCCAGGTCGAGAACCAGGTGCAGACGATCCGCGGGCGGTTTTTCCAGCCCCGGCTGCGGTTCGCCAGCCTCGAGGAGCTCAACGGATGGCTGGAAGCCGAGTGCCGGCGCTGGGCCGATCGGCACCCGCATCCCGACCACAAGGAGATGACCGTTGCTCAGGCGCTGGCGGCTGAACGGCCTGCGCTCCAGCGCCTGCTGGCGTCGTTCGACGGCTTCCATGAGACCGAGCACGCAGTGACCGGCACCTGCCTGATCAGCTTCGATCGCAACCGCTACTCGGTGATGGCCAGGGCGGCACGGCGCCCGGTGCAGGTCCGCGCCTATGCCGACCGGATCGTCGTGCGATGCGGCGACAAGGTCGTCGCGGAACATGCCCGGTTCTTCGGGCGCGACCGGACGATCTACGATCCCTGGCATTATCTGCCGGTGCTGGCGAACAAGCCCGGCGCGCTGCGGAACGGCGCGCCGTTCCAGAACTGGGATCTCCCGCCGGCGCTGGCGCGCCTGCGCTGCAAGCTGGGATCCGGCGATGACGCCGACCGGCGCTTCGTCCGGGTGCTGGCAGCGGTGTTGAGCGATGGCCTGGATCTGGTTGAAGACGCCGTCCGCGAGGCTTTGGCTGCCGGCACGCCGAGCGACGACGTCATCCTCAACATCCTCGCCCGACGCCGCGAGCCACCGCGGCCGCTCTCCATCGTCACCTCCGAGGATCTGGCTCTGGTGCATCCGCCGGTCGCCGACTGTGAACGCTATGATCAACTGCGAGGCCTGCATGCAGCGGCATGAGATGATCGCCGCCATGGGCAGCCTCGGACTCAAGGGCATGGCCGGGGCGTTCGACGAGGCCATCACAACCGGCCTGCAACGCAAGCGCACCACCATGGAGATCCTGACCGACCTGCTGCGCGCCGAAGCGACGCATCGGCATACAGCCTCGATCCGCTACAGGATGACCGCTGCCAGGCTGCCGGTGGCGAAGGATATCGACGCCTTCGTGTTCGACGACACGCCGATCAACGAAGGGCTGGTGCGCTCGCTTCACGCCGGCTCGTTCCTGCCTGCGCAGCGCAACATCGTCCTGGTTGGCGGCACCGGCACGGGCAAGACCCATCTGGCCATCGCCATCACCGCCAGCGTCGTTCGCGCCGGCGCACGCGGCCGTTACTTCAATACCGTCGATCTGGTGACCCGGCTTGAAGAAGAGACCCGACTGGGCAAGGCCGGAGCGCTGGCGGCGCAACTCTCCCGCCTCGATGTCGTCGTGCTCGACGAACTCGGCTACCTGCCGTTCGCCCGTTCCGGCGGCCAGCTGCTGTTCCATCTCGTCAGCAAACTTTACGAGCGCACCTCGGTGATCATCACCACCAACCTGGCGTTCGGCGAGTGGCCGACCGTGTTCGGCGATCCCAAGATGACCACCGCGCTCCTCGATCGCATCACCCATCACTGCGACATCGTCGAGACCGGCAACGAAAGCTGGCGGTTCAAGAACCGTAGCTGACACCCCCGGCGCCGCCGTCCTGCGCGGACCGAAGCAACGATCTTGTCGGGCTTGCGCCTCCTGTCAGGCGGCGCAAGCTCAACACCGCAAACCTCACGAACACCGCTCATCCCTGATGGTCGCGCCATCCAAATCCACGCGCACCAAGGGGGTCCCTATTCGACGCCGATAAGGCCCAAAAAGGGGTCCCGTTTGAACGCCGATTGACAGTGCAGCAATGTGCCCTGTACACTCCCAGCAAACCCGTCGCGAAGACCGTTGGGGTGAGAGGTGCATTTCCGAATGGAT
>CAIYXE010000677.1 GCA_903930095.1 uncultured Hyphomicrobiales bacterium | reverse complement strand
GCCACGTGGCCAAAGGCGGTGACGGAGACGGGCCGGTTCTCGCCGTCATAGGCGATGGCGCGGCGCTCCAGCGGCCCCGGCCCGTCCGGGTCATAGCTCAGCGTGTTGCCATTGGCGTCGTAGGTGACGGGCGCGCCGCCTCTATTCGGCAGAGGTCAGCGCCTTGGCAAATGGTCGCCCGAAAT
Organism: uncultured Hyphomicrobiales bacterium; assembly: GCA_903930095.1. GTDB lineage: Bacteria > Pseudomonadota > Alphaproteobacteria > Rhizobiales > Aestuariivirgaceae > Aestuariivirga. The sequence continues at coordinate 1,622 of CAIYXE010000677.1, read as the reverse complement.
GCATCCCAACTGCTGAGCTACTTCGTCAAATCGGTTACCCCAAGCGCCAATTGTCCTCTTCCGCTGAACTGCCAAGAGCTCGCAGGCTTCTGAATGGCTACCGATCAAATCCTTTATAACAGCGAGCCCAAGTACCTCCACAGGCTGCCGTGTCCTCACTACCTCGATGCGCTCAAGCCAAGACACCATTTCGGCACGACCATGCATACGTTGGAGGAAGGGTAACACTACTTGCCTTACCGCATCCACGATCTCGACGGAAGATTTGTCGCTTCCGATCCGCCACCACCGATCCTTATGGTCCATTAGTTCCCCGATGCGGGCTCGAACTGTCGAGAGCGGTTCTTCCACAAAATCTGGCAACTCCCCCCCCCAGATCGACATGTGGACCCTGGAATCGATCACGCCTGCGTTGACCGTAACCGTATCTCTGGAGGCAGCAATCTGCAGGTCTATTACGTCGATGAACTCGCCCACCCGCCGATTCCAAACCGCCCCCTTGCGCACAAAGCCAATCGGAAACAGGCAGGCATCTAGCGCAATGATCAGACTTCTCATGCTCATGGAACACGCTTCGCATTCATGGAGTTGGAACATCATAATAGATGACGCGACCCGGCATGCCAATCTGCTCTTGATACGTTCGGATTTGTCGCACACCGGCCGCTCTGCCAGAGGGAGTATTTGGCTTGAGCTCAAGAATACGGCCGTTGCGCGTGATCACATCGGGTTTGTATATCTTCATGTCAGCACCAACTACTCGCGGTTCAGATTTCCAGCCCGGCTTTCGTGCCACGCGTTCAGCGAGTTCGACGTGAGCTTGGCGTCTAGCCGCAGCCGCAGCGCTTTCCCCTCCACGTACCCCTCCCGCTCTTGCCGCGACGGCGCCCTCTGCCAAAGCGTGCGTGGCGGCGTGGCTCTTTCCTGCGCCAGTGGCAGCTCGACCCGCCAGCTTTCCAGCCGACCCTGCCAGTCCCGCGCCCAGCGCAAGCGGCGCTGCCTCCAGCGTTCGATTGAGAGCGTAACCCGCGACGCCGGCCTGATCCAATTCTCCCTGAAGCCTCGATTGTCTCTTCTCCTCGTCGCGGAGAAAGATATCGATGGTCCCGTTCTCCTCTCGATGCCAGTCATTTGAAATCGTGTGGCTGAGAAATCCGAAGATGCCGCCAACCATCATCTCCGATACGCTGAACAGCCCCACCCCTCCCGTGTTCTGCGGAGCGGAAGAATTGCCACCCCAGATTTCTCCGCCGCTGTCCGAGTCCTTGTGCCCACTCGGGTCACTCCCGTTCACCGGGTCATTCAGTCCATAGGCATAGCGGTTGATGTCCACGCCGGGGATGTCCGGGTCCCAGCTGTCCGGCGTCAGGAAGCGGCCGAGCAGTGGGTCGTGGTAGCGGGCGTTCAGATATTGCAGGCCAGTTTCGGGGTCATAGCGCTCGTTGATGTAGCCCTTGCCCTGCAGCGGCACGGAGCCGTTCGACGTCAGCGGCTGGCCGAAGGGGCCGTAATCCGCCCGCATCGTGCCCGCGCCCAACCGCAGGACGAGGCGGTTGGAGGCAAGGTGGTCCTTCACCATCACGTCGGTGGCGCTACCCTCGCGCCGCACATCGGCATGGAGG
>CAIYXE010000676.1 GCA_903930095.1 uncultured Hyphomicrobiales bacterium | reverse complement strand
GGCACGCCCACCTATCTCGACGATCTCCACATCGGCGAGATCGTGGAGGCCATCGACAAGGGCTTCGGCCTTGCAGCGGGCGGCGAGGTGGCGCTCGAGTCAGATCCCCGCACCCTCACGAAGGAGCGCGCCAAGGTGCTGGCGTCGATGGGCTTCACCCGCATCAGCTTCGGCGTGCAGGATTTCGCAACCCCCGTGCAGATGAAGATCAACCGCCTGCAGAGCTTCGGCCTGGTCAAGGCCGCCAATGATTTCCTGCGCGAGGCCGGCTTCACCTCGGTCAACTTCGACCTCATGTATGGCCTTCCCGCCCAGACGGTGGAGAGCGTGGCGAAGACGGCGGAGCAGGCAGCCTCCCTCAGGCCAGACCGCGTCTCGGTCTTCGGCTATGCCCATGTGCCGTGGTTCAAGAAGCACCAGAAGATGATCAGCGACGCGGATCTTCCCGGCGTGCGTGAGCGCTATGCCCAGGCCACCACCATCGAGCGCGAACTCAACGCCCATGGCTATGCCTCAATCGGCCTCGATCATTTCGCGCTGGAACATGATGAGCTCACCCAGGCAGCCCGCAGCGGCGCCATGCGCCGCAACTTCCAGGGCTATACGACCGATGTCTCGGATGCACTCCTGGCCTTCGGCGCCTCCGCCATCGGCGAATTCCCGAACGGCTTCGTGCAATCCGCCCGCGACACGCTGGAATGGTCGCAGCGCATCGACCACAACGAAAGCCCCGTCACCCGCGGCCTCGCCACCACGCCGGAAGACCGCATGCGCGCCCACGTCATCGAGCGCCTGATGTGCGATCTCTCGGTTGATCCCGCCGCCATCGCAGTGGCCCATGGCTTCCATCCATCGATCTTCGATAACGTGCCGGAAAGACTCGAACACGCCATCGCCGCCGGCATCGCAGAGGTTTCAGGCCCCCGCATCAGCGTCCCCCCAAAGCACCGCCTCTTCCTGCGCACCGTGGCAGCAGCCTTCGACACGCATTTTGTATCGTCGCCGAACCGGCACGCCAAGGCGGTCTGACGATCGTCTTCCCTTCTCCCGTTGCAAAGCAATGGGAGAAGGGAAATCAGCTTCCCGCCAGCGCCTGTTCCAGATCCGCGATCAGATCATCCACATGCTCGATCCCCACGGAGATGCGCACCAGGTTGTCCGGCACCGGGCTCGAGGGCCCCTCCACCGTCTTGCGATGTTCCGCCAGGCTCTCAACACCACCCAGTGACGTGGCGGGCACGATCACTTTCAGCCGCGTGCAGAAACGCTGGGCATCATCGAAGCCTCCCTTGACGAGAAACGACATCATGCCGCCGAAGCCGTCCCGCATCTGCCGCGCGGCGATGGCGTGGCCGGGGTGCGAGACAAGCCCCGGGTAGAGCACGCGCTCCACGCCCGGATGCCGCTCCAGATACCGCGCGATCGCCATCGCATTGGCTGATGCCTGGCGATAGCGCACGAACAGCGTCCGCATGCCGCGCATCAGCAGGAAGCACTCGAGCGGCGCCAGCGGCGCGCCCATCTTGGTGCGCAACATGCGGACGTCGGCCCAGCGCTGGTTCTCCGCGGCCGTCACCAAAACGCCGGCCAGCACGTCGGAATGGCCGTTCAGATACTTGGTGGCCGAATGGAACACGATGTCCGCGCCAAGCTTCAGGGGCTGCGTCGTCACCGCTGCCGTCGCCGTCGCGTCCACGGCGAGGATCGCACCCGCCGCATGCGCCGCCTTTGCTGCGGCCTCGATGTCGATCACGCCCCAGGTCGGGTTCAGGGGCGTCTCGATCCATACGAGGTCGGTCCTGCCCTTCTGCAGCGCGGCCTCCAGCGACCCGGGCGTCTCGGGGTTGAACAGGGTCAGCGAAATGCGCCCCAGCCCTTCCAGGCGCTTCAGCCAGTCGCGGGTGCCGTAATACATGATGTCGGGCGCCGCCACATGCGCGCCCTGCGGCACCGTCTCGAACAGCGTGGTGATCGCCGCCATGCCGGAGGCGAACAGCAGTGCCGAAGGCCCGCCCTCCAGCGCCGCAATCGTCTCCTCCGTCTGCCACAGCGTCGGATTGCCGTTGCGGACGTAGTTCTCCTTCAGCTTCGGCCTGTAATTCTCATCGCGCGCATAGGTCGAGGAGGTGTAGATCGGCGGCACCACCGCGCCCGTCGCCTCATCCACCGCGCGCAGGGCATGCGCTGCGATGGTCTCGGGCCGCAAGGCCTCGTTAGACATGCTGCCCGCCATTGATGTGAAGTTCAGCCCCTGTCACATAGCTCGACTGCTCGGTGCACAGGAAATAGATGGCCTTGGCCACCTCCTCCGGCTGGCCAAGCCGGCGCTGCGGAATCTGCGCCACCAGCTTCTCCGTGCCGGGCGACAGGATGGATGTCTCGATTTCGCCCGGCGAGATCGAATTGACGCGCACGTCGAAGGGACCGAAATCCGCCGCCATCTCGCGCGTCAGCGAGGCGAGCGCCGCCTTGGATGTCGAATAGGCCGCCCCCGCGAAGGGATGAACGCGTGAGCCCGCAATCGAGGTGACGTTCACCACCGCGCCCTTGGCCGCGACGAGTTCATCCATCAGCCCGCGCGCCAGCATCACGGGCGCGAAGAAGTTGATCTGGAACACCGTCTTCCAGTCCTCTTCCGAGGTCTCGATGGTGTTGAGCCTGGCGCCGCCCGGCTTCTTCGGGCTGATCGCCGCATTGTTGACCAGCGCATGGAGCCTTGAGCCCTGCGCCTTCAGCCGCTCCTTCATCTGCGCAATGGCCTTGTGCGTGTCGGTGGAGGAGGCGAGGTCGACGACGATGTGGTCATCCGGCCCCGCGTCCCACGGGCAATCCTCGGGGAAGGGCTGGCGCGAGCAGGTGATGACGCGCCACCCGGCGGTGGAGAAGCGCTTCACCGTGGCATGCCCGATGCCGCGCGATGCGCCGGTGAGGATAAGCGTCTTGCGCTCGGACTCTTGCGTTGCGTTCATGGATAGAGCCTCGCCTTGGTCCAGCCGCTGGCCTCCTCGGGCCGGTGGAACACGACGCGGTCATGCAGGCGGAACGGCCGGTCGTGCCAGAACTCGATCGACAGCGGCATGATGCGGAAGCCGGACCAGTGCGACGGCCGCGGCACCTCGCCGATCGCATATTTCGCGGTGTTGAGCGCCACCGCGGTCTCGAGCGCGAAACGGCTCTCCAGCGGGCGGGACTGCTGGGAGGCCCAGGCGCCGATGCGGCTGTCGCGCGGGCGGGATGCGAAATACTGGTCCGCCTCCTGCTGCGAGACTTCCTCCACAATGCCACGCACCCTGACCGACCGGCGCAGCGACTTCCAGTGGAAGCACAGCGCCGCCTTCATGGTGCCGAGGATCTCCTGGCCCTTCTGGCTCTCGAAATTGGTGTAGAACACGAAGCCGCGCTCGTCATAGCCCTTCAGCAGCACCATGCGCACATTGGGCAGCCCCTCCTCGTCCACCGTGGCCAGCGCCATGGCGTTGGGGTCGTTGGGCTCGGAAGCTTCCGCCTCCTTCAGCCATTCGCCGAAGAGGTTGAAGGGGTCGTTGCGCTCGGTGAAGCCGGCCGAGGCCGTCAACTTGGTAATGTCGCTCAATGCCATGTGAATTCCTGATGTTCCGGATGCTTATGCCACCCGCAGTGGCTACGGATCAACCTCCGGGACAGACCAGCAGCCATGTAGCGGCAGCGCCAGTCCGGCGGGCGCTGTTTCCTGTGGACCTCCCCACTTACTTGTGTCAATTAACCGCCCGCCGGGAGATGCCCG
>CAIYXE010000675.1 GCA_903930095.1 uncultured Hyphomicrobiales bacterium | reverse complement strand
TGGAGTGCATAGGGAACGGAAATCTGAAACTGCTTGGCAGTGATTGTGCCCGAACCTTCCAGGAAGACCATGAACCTCAGGAAATGCCAGGCGAGATAACCGCCAAATACAAGCAGGCCGGCGATATAGACCACTCTCACAGCCCGCCCGCTTGATGCCCTTCGGTTCTCAACAGGATCTGGGACTTCTGGATCAAGTCTCCGAGGGTGCATGGTCTATCCCTCCGAACCGTAAAGCGCTCGCCTGATGCGGGGCGGCACATAATCATCACGCCTGGAATCCCTGAACAGGACTTCCCGCACAAAGGCAATGAACCTCACCATCTTCATGATCCCCCCCTGATACAGCGGAAAAATCGGAGCAATGGCAACATCGAAGAGCGTCAGATTATGCGGTGTAATCAGCGCCGAGATGGCAATGCCGACGAGATAGATGCCGAGGATCATTACGTAGATTGATGACAGATAAGAGAGGGCAAGTGGTCCGAGCACGATCACGATGTAGAGAATGTAGAATGGGAATACTGTGGTGGGTATCAACTCGAAAACAATGAAGTCAAGAATCTGCAACGTATCGGACAGGAACTCTCTCGGCCTGAGAAGATCAAGATTGTGATACTGGTTAATTCATATATTGAGGGCATCGCGGTCCCAGCGGAGCCGCTGACGCACCAGACCTTCGAAGCTCGCCGCTGCTTCAAGACTTGCGCTCGCTCCACGTACGAACCTCACTTTGTATCCCAGCTTGCGGATCCGCAAGGTCAGCTCAAAATCCTCGCCTGGACCAGTGTTGTTACCGCCGATTGCGCTGTAGATGTTTCTGCGAAACATCGAAAAGGCGCCAGAGCAACATGAGACAGCGCCGAAGAGATCAAGGAAAGTCCGGCCTATACTGATGGAGATAAGGTATTCGATGGCCTGAAAGGACGTCCAGATACTCTCTCGATTGTTGCGGATTGTGAGGCTGCCGCTTGCAATGGCGACCTTCTCGTCGTCGAATGCCGCGGTGAAACGCTCTATGGCGTCTCTTGCCAGCACGATGTCGTGATCGAGGCAGAGGACCAGCTCGCCCCTTGCGAAGCGGACAGCCTGATTTACTGAGGCTGACTTTCCGCATCTGGTCCCGTGATGAATAAAGAGATCGACAAGCCCTTGCTGCCTGGCAGCAATTGCAAGCGCCCGGGTTCCGTCAAGCGAGCCATCATTGACAAGGATTACTTCAAGCGGCCTGCATGTTTGCCGTTGGATCGACCGAAGGCAATCCATCAGATTGTCCATACCGTTGAATACGGAAAGGACCACTGAAACAGACGGCTGAGGACCCTCGTTCCGGCGGGCATCCCGCATCGGCACGACCGCCATAGCGAGAACCGAAATCACGTATCGAGGAATGTCAAATAACAGGACGCCGAGCAGCAGAAGAAAGTAATCAGACTGATATATCAACCAAATGCTATGATTGATGCTATTCAAAGCTCATCACAACTTCCTGAAATGCGCAATTTCTCTCTGGCATCGGGAGATGAAAAACAATGCTCGCAATTTATTTTTATATAGCTTTATTGATGTCCGCACAAGGCAAGAAGAATAGCGGCATTGATCTGCCGGAACGCACGCTGGCCCCATCAACGCCGGAATGCCGGCGGTTGGCTTTCGATCAGGATAAGGGTTGCCTGAAGCGAACGTGGAGATCGACAGCATGGTTGAGCACAGCACGCAGGTCCACGCGTTCGTTTTTCAGAGTGGCGGGCTTCGGCTGCACATTCCTGGCTGATTTCCCCCGTTCCGGGACCAGTAATCCAGAGATACCGCCAAGATTACGGTAGCAACTACCGCCGTAGCGTACCCCTGATCAGCTCATGCCTCGCACGGCGCCCGCGCCAATTGCGGGACGTAAGTGTTCATCACGATGAAAAGACTTAGAAAATTCAACTGATCTGAGCCTGAACACACCACGAAACACACTGCTCCGTGCTCTGTTCTATGCAACACGCGCATGAAAATGGGCTACCACATGTTGCATGTGATAGCCCCAACTTCCTGATCTGACTGCTGGCTATTGAGGTTATCAACCCCAGGCAGTTTAGCGCGAGTAGTATTCGACCACCAGGTTCGGCTGCATCTGGACGGGATAGGGCACGTCCGAAAGGGCCGGGATACGCACCAGGCGGGCAGTCATGCCCTTGTGGTCGACTTCGATATAGTCCGGCGTGTCACGCTCGGCGAGCTGGGTGGCTTCGAGCACATTGGCCAGGCCCTTGGCCTTGTCCGTCAGCTCGATCGTGTCGCCCGCGCGGAGCCGGATCGAGGCGATGGTGACGCGCTTGCCGTTCACCTTCACGTGGCCGTGGCTCACGAACTGGCGGGCGGCGAAGACGGTCGGAACGAACTTGGCGCGGTAGACCACCATGTCGAGGCGGCGCTCGAGCAGGCCGATGAGGTTTTCCGACGTGTCGCCCGTGAGGCGGATGGCCTCATCATAGGTCTTGCGGAACTGGCGCTCGGAGAGGTTGGCGTAATAGCCTTTCAGCTTCTGCTTGGCCTTCAGCTGGGTGCCGAAGTCCGACATCTTGCCCTTGCGGCGCTGGCCATGCTGGCCGGGGCCATATTCACGCTTGTTGACAGGGCTCTTCGGGCGGCCCCAGATGTTCTCGCCCATGCGGCGGTCGATCTTGTATTTCGCGTTTGCGCGCTTCGTCATTTACGGTCTCCTTGTGACGTATTGAGAACCCACCCTCCTGGCACCGGTCTCCCGGCCGACAGCCCCCTTCAAGGGGCACGGGCAAGCAAACACGGGGCCTCGACGGACCCCGTGCTCCGCTGCGTATAGGTGATGGTGGGGGGCATGTCAAATCCGCGCTTGCTGGCTTCCAGCCGCTCCGACATGGTCTCCGCCCGATGACCAGCCCGCTCCAGCTCCGCCTTCTCCGGGACGCCGCCGCCATACTGACCGTCGGCTGCTTCATGTTCCCCCTGTTCTGGTGGGGGCTCACCTCGATCAAGCCGGTAAGCGCCATCTTCGACTACGGCCGCATCAACTGGTTCGACTTCACCCCCACCCTCGGCAACTACCGCGTCACCCTGCTGGGCGAAGGCCCGGCCTTCTTTTCCTCGAACCAGGCGATTGTCAGTTCAGTCCTTGTCGCGCTGGGCTCGACGCTGCTGGTGCTGCTCGCCGCCCTTCCGGCGGCCTATGCCCTCTCCCTCGTCGCCAATCGCAGCAGCAGGCCGGTCTTCCTCTGGGTGCTGTTCCAGCGCATCATGCCGCCCATCGCCGTGCTGGTGCCGCTTGTCTTTATCTATCACCAGATGGGTCTGCGCGATACCCATGCGGGCGTGATCTTCGCCCATACAGCGGCGAACCTGCCTTTCGCGATCCTGCTCCTCAAGTCCTTCTTGGATGATGTGCCGCGTGAGGTGGGCGAGGCCGCGGCCATTGATGGTGCGACCCGCTGCCAGACCTTCTTCAGGATCTATGCGCCGTTGGTGAGGGGCGGCATCGCCGCAACCGCCGTCCTCTGCTTCATCTTCTCATGGACGGAGTTCCTGATGGCGCTGTTCCTCACCAACACCATCCGCCTCCTGCCGGTTCAGTTGAGCCTCGTGGTCACCCAGACATGGGGCTTCACCTCGGCCTTGAGCACGGCGAGCATCCTGCCCGGCTTCATCTTCATCCTGCTGGTGCAGCGCCACCTGGTGCGGGGGCTCACCATGGGACTGGCGAAGGGCTAACCTAAACCTTCAGGTCCAGAAACTCTGGCAGGTGGAAGCTCATCTTCGCATAGGCGGCGAGCGCGTCCTCCGCATCTTCCCGCCGCGACGTGAGCAGCACGGAGTTATGCGGCGGAACCAGCTTCCCCGGCTCAACGGCCCGCGTCTCGCCCAGAACGTCCGCCACGCGCCGTGCGATTGCCGGGGCGGGGTCGATGTAGCGCACGACCCATGGTTCCACCTTCGCCAGTTCGTCGGTCAGCAGCGGATAATGGGTGCATCCCAGCACCACGACGTCAGTGCGCCGCCCGCTCTCCTCGATGAAAACGGGGAGGACTTCTTGCTTCAGTTCGTCGAGGTCGACGGCCGTGCCCTTCAGCTTGCGCTCCGCGATCTCGGCCATGCGCGGCACGCCATGCAGCACAACGCGGCAGTGCGAGGCGAAGCTGTGGATCAGGGCCTGCGTATACTCACGTTTCACAGTGCCAGGTGTTGCCAGCACACCGACAAGCCCCGACTTGGTCTGTGCAGCGGCAGGCTTGATCGCCGGGACAGTGCCGACGAAGGGCACGCCAAAGCGTTCACGCAGCTGGCCCAGCGCAATGGTCGAGGCCGTGTTGCAGGCGATCACCACGATCGAGGGCTCTACCCGCGCAATGAGTTGGCCCATCACGAAGAGGATGCGCTCGACCAGCGCCCTTTCCTCCCATGCGCCATAGGGAAAGGCGGCGTTGTCGGCGGAATAGACGAGGTGCGCGAAGGGCAGTTCGTGACGCACCGAGCGGGCCACGGTGAGGCCGCCCATGCCGGAATCGAACAGCAGCACACGCGGCGTGCTCATCCCTCGCCTTGCTCCTTCTCGCGCAGCTCCTTCCGCCGCTCATGCATGCGAGTGAGGGAGGAGACGATGCCGCGCAGCGAGCGCACCTCCTGCTCGGTCAGCTCGGCACGGCCAAAGAGATTGCGAATGTTGCGCAGCATGCCGGGCTTCTTGTCTTCGGTCTTGAAGAAGCCGGCGATGTCGAGCTCGCGCTCAAGATGATCGAAGAAGCCAAAGAGCTCCTCCTTGGTGGCAGGCCGCGTATCCGGCGTCTGCAGCCCCGGCCCTTCGAGCGCGGCAAGCTCCGGCGTCTGCTGGCCAAGCGTTTCCGCCAGTCCCTTATACCATTCATAGCCCATGAGCAGCACGGCCTGGGCGATGTTGATCGAGGCGAAAGCCGGGTTGACGGGGGCCGTCACGATCACGTCCGCCATCGAGATCTCGTCATTGGACAGTCCCGTGCGCTCGCGCCCGAACAGGATCGCCACCCGCTCGCCGCGGGCCACCCGCTTGCGCATGTCGTGGCCTGCCTGCTCCGGCGTGATCACTTCCTTGATCATGCCGCGCGGCCTCGCCGTTGTCGCATAGACGTGGTTCACGTCCGTCAGCGCCTCGGGCAGGGTTGCCTGCACGGTGGCATTCTCGATGATCCAGTTGGCGCCCGAGGAAGAGGTCAGCGCCTTCTCGTTCGGCCAGCCGTCGCGCGGATCAACCAGGCGCATCTCATGCAGCCCGAAATTGGCCATGGCACGCGCCGCCGTGCCGATGTTCTCGCCCAGTTGCGGGCTCACCAGCACCGCGATGGGTGCCGGGCCCAGAACCTGATTCTTCGTCTTGTCCGTTCCAGCCATGATGGACAGGGGAAATAGCGGCCCTAGCCCCGCCCGTCCAGCCGCCTCGCCGTGCGGAGTGCGGGAAAGCAGCGCGAGGCCGACATA